>JAZBLP010000008.1:0-69414 GCA_037033305.1 Actinomycetota bacterium
CCCGGGCGGACCCACGCGGATCGATCCGCCTCACTCGGTATCCTGGAGGGATGGGTGCTGTGTCCGATTCGAAGAAGGCCTACCGGCTGTTGAAGCGGGCGCTCGCCTCGCGCAAGGCAGTGCAGCGAGTGAGGCGGCGCCTTGCAGAGCGCGAACCTCACCTCCCGGAGCACTACCAGGTGGCGGTGTACTTCGCCGACGGCGACGTGAACATGTACCAGATGAGGCAGTGGTACCGCCCTCTCGTCGAACTGTCGAAGCACTGGCCGGTGGTCGTGCTGTCCAGGTCGGCGACGGGGGCCGACAAGCTCCTCGACGAGAACGGGCCGCCCGTGGCCTTCGTTCCGACGATCCGAGATCTCGAGCGGTTCATCAGCACGCAGGACATCCGCGTCGTCCTCTACGTGAATCAGAACACCCGCAACTTCCAGATGTTCCGCTACGGCAGGCGTTGGCACGTGTTCATCAACCACGGCGAGTCCGACAAGATGTACATGACGACCAATCAGTACAAGGCGTACGACTACGCCCTGGTCGCCGGACAGGCCGCCCGCGATCGCCTGTCGCGCACCCTGTGGGACTACGACATCGACAGGCGGACGATCGAGATCGGCCGCCCGCAGGCCGACCACTACTCGGGCACACTGCCGTACGTGCCGGACGCGCGCACCGTGGTGCTCTACGCCCCCACGTGGGAGGGCGACCGTCCGAGCGCGCACTACGGGTCGATCGCCACGCACGGTGAGACCCTCGTCACGACGCTGCTCGCATCGGAACGGCACCGGGTGATCTACCGGCCGCACCCGCGGAGCGGAGTGATCGATGACGCATACGGTGCTGCGCACCGGCGGATCATCGCCGCGATCGCCGCCGCGAATGCGGCGGACCCTGCCGCACAGCATGTCTACGACGACGGCGCGGAACTCGGATGGCAGCTGGCTGCCGCGGACGTCGCAATCGTCGACATCTCGGCGATGGTCTACGACCGACTCGCGGTCGGCAAGCCGCTGATGATCACCCGGCCTGCGGACGAGCAGGCGTCGATCGACACCAACGGCTACCTGTCGGACTGTGAATGGCTCAGCACAGAAGCCGCGGGTGACATCGTCGCCGAGGTGGCACGCGTGCGTGCCGACGAGGTCGCCATCGCGAGGCTGCGCATGTGGGTGCAGCACTACTTCGGCGACACGACTCCCGGAGTGGCCACGGAGAAGTTCCACGCCGCGATCGCGCAGCTCATGCAGAAGTGGGATCGTTGGCAGGCGAACGAGATCGGGGCGGTGCGCACCGATGAGGACGATGACGACGAAGAGGCCGACGACGAGGAGGTCTGACGTGGACCTTCCACTCACTGCCGCTGTCGCTTCACGTCTCGAGGTGCTGGCCGAAGCGGGGTCGACGAACGACGTCCTGAGCGAGCGCGCGCGCGATTCGTCGTCGACGCCCCACCTGTCCGTCATCCTGACCGACAATCAGACCGCGGGGCGGGGGAGGCTCGGCCGGTCCTGGACATCCGCGCCTGGCGCGTCGCTCGCCGTCTCGGTGCTGCTGCGGAAGCTGCCCTCGACCGCGGAATCGCGAGGCTGGATCCCGCTCGCGGCCGGAGTGGCGATGGCGGATGCGATCGCCGAACAGCTTCCCGACAACGAGGTGGCGGTCAAATGGCCGAACGACATCTTGGTCGACGGTCGCAAGATCTGCGGGATCCTGGCGCAGGCGACTCACGATGCCGTCGTCGTCGGAACCGGTGTGAACACGGCGATGACGGCGTCGGAGCTGCCGGTGCCGACGGCGACGTCCTTCGCCATCCTGGGCGCCGAGGCCGACCCCGACAGGCTTCTCGCCGCGTATCTGCGCGCACTCGATCAGCTCGTGGCCGAGCTCGCGGAAGCGGGCGATGCCGTCTCGAGCGGGCTGCATGCGGCGGCGGCCGAGCGGTGCGCCACGATCGGTCTCGACGTCAGGGTCTCCCTTCCCGGTGACTCGGTTCTCGTCGGAAGAGCCACCGGGCTCGACGTCGACGGTCGGCTCGTGGTGCTGGCGGAGGGCACCGAGATGTCGATCTCCGCCGGAGATGTGGTGCACGTCCGTCCGGCGTGAGTCTGACACGCCCGGCGTGCGAGCGGCGATGTCGGCGGTTGCGGGCACAATGGAGGGGTGACTCAGCCCGTGACTCTCGGCGGAAGGCCGACGATGCCACCGCCGGGTGCGCCCACCGAAGAGCTGCTCATCGCACGGTTCCGCACCCACGCCCGGAGGCTCTTCTGGTCGGCGCTGGTGCTGATCGCCGTCTTCGGCGCGACGTCCTTCTTCTACGACAATCTCCCGGCGCCGTTCGAGAACTGGATGCTGCTGAGTTCAGCCGGAGCGATCGTCCTCCTGCTGGTCGTGGTGCCGTGGGTCATCTGGTATTCCCGCTCCGTGACTCTCACCACGCGAAGGGTCATCGTCAATCACGGCGTCGGTGCCCGCAACCGGCGGGAGATGTCGCACGCTCGCGGATACACGATCGGCGTCCGACGCGGCATGATCCAACGGATGTGGGGCGTCGGCACGATCACGCTCTCGAACGGGGTGGACGCTCCGTTGCGCCTGGCCAACGTCCCGAATGTGACGCTGGTGCACGAGACTCTGGCCGATCAGATCGAGGTCAGTCAGATCCTGGCGCACCGCGATGCACAGTCAGGTCACGACGGCACTGCGGGATTCTGAGGGCATCGCTGCGCGCACGGTCCGGCGTCACGCGTGAACGTCGTCCGCGCTGATGGGCGAGAATGGTCAGGACGAAATGGAGGCGGCCCATGGCGCTGCGCGTTGGTGTGATCGGTGGAGGCCAGCTGGCTCGGATGATGATCGCTCCGGCGGTCGAGCTCGGACTCGACCTGAGGGTGCTCGCTGAGGACGAGGGGATGTCCGCGCAGCTCGCCGCGACAGCGGTCGGGGACTACCACGACCTCGAGGTCGTCCGCGCATTCGTCCGCGACGTCGACGTGGTCACCTTCGATCACGAGCACGTGCCGCAGGAGGTGCTGCAGGCCCTCGTCGCCGACGGGGTCTCCGTGCACCCGGGGCCGGACGCTCTGCAGTTCGCTCAGGACAAGCTCCTGATGAGGGCGCGGCTCCAAGAGCTCGGCGTGCCGCAGCCGGACTGGGCGCCGGTTCGGGATCAGACCGAACTGCAGGCGTTCCTCGACGAGCACGACGGGCAGGGGGTCGTGAAGACTCCGCGCGGCGGATACGACGGCAAGGGAGTCCGCGTGGTCCGAGCGGCCGGCGAGGCTCAGGACTGGTTCGATGGGCTCGCCGACGGCGAGGCCCTGCTGGTCGAGGAGCTGGTCGGGTTCGTGCGCGAGCTCGCGCAGCAGGTGGCCCGTCGTCCGGGCGGCCAGATCGTCGCGTACCCGGTGGTCGAGACGGTGCAGCGCGGAGGCGTGTGCGCCGAGGTCATCGCGCCGGCGCCTCATGCGGCTGAACGCCTCGTCCGGGTGGCGGAGGAGATCGGTCGATCGATCGCCGAGGGACTCGGGGTCACCGGGATGCTCGCGGTCGAGCTCTTCGAGACCGACGATGAGCGGATCCTGGTGAACGAGCTCGCCATGCGCCCTCACAACAGCGGCCACTGGAGCCAGGACGGCGCCGTCACCGGACAGTTCGAACAGCACCTGCGCGCTGTCGCGGACCTGCCCCTCGGAGACACCGCGCCGCAGGCGGCGTGGTCCGTGATGGTGAACATCCTCGGAGGGCCGCAGACCGGCACACTCGGCGATCGTTTCGCCGGAGCCATGGCCGAGCATCCCTCGGCGAAGATCCACACCTACGGGAAGAGCCCGCGCCCGGGCCGCAAGGTCGGACACGTGAACGTGACGGGCGACGACCTCGACGACACGGTGTACGTCGCGCGCGCCGCGGCGGCGCACTTCGACTGAGCGTACGCCAGGGGTGTGCCGTTCGGGGTTTCTCCCAGCACCAGACCGTAGCCTGAGTGGGTGACTGAGCCACTGCACTCCTCCACCGCGCCGCTCGTCGGCGTCGTCATGGGTTCCGACTCCGACTGGCGCGTGATGAGCGACGCGTCTCAGTCGCTGACGGACTTCGCGATCCCGCACGAGGTGGAGGTCGTCTCGGCGCACCGCACCCCTGACAAGCTCATGCAGTACGCGCGGGAAGCGCGCGGTCGCGGCATCCGGGTGATCATCGCAGGGGCAGGCGGGGCCGCCCATCTTCCCGGGATGCTGGCCTCCATGACGGCGTTGCCGGTCATCGGAGTCCCCGTACCGCTCGCGTATCTCGACGGGATGGACTCGCTTCTCTCGATCGTGCAGATGCCGGCCGGAATCCCGGTCGCGACCGTGTCGATCGCGGGAGCACGGAACGCGGGGATCCTCGCCGCGCGGATTCTCGGAACCTCCGATGATGACCTCGCCGACCGAATCGAGGCCTTCGCGCTCGACCTCGAAGCGCAGGTCGAGGAGAAGAACGATCGGCTGAAGGGGTCCCTGTGACCCTTGCGCCGCCGCGAGGTACGGCGCGACCACTGATCGAGAGCCGCCCGATTCGGCATCCGAACACCGCCGATGCGGGGATGATGACGAAACGCGGGTGGTGGCTGGTGCTGCTGAACCTGCTGGTGCCCGGTTCTGCCCAGGTACTCGCCGGCAACCGAAGGCTCGGACGCGTCGGTCTCGGGGCGACGCTGACCGCATGGCTCCTCGTGGTCGTGGGCGCGGGGCTGGCGCTGTTCGCTCGTCCTGTGCTGCTGTGGCTCACCGTCGGCGGCGGGTGGTTCTCCGCGGTCATCCTCACCCTCGTCCAGGTGCTGCTGATCGCCTACCTCGTGCTGTGGGTGGTGCTCACCTTCGATGTGCTGCGGCTCGTCAGACTGGTGAGAATCCCGGGCCCGTCGAAGTTCGCGATCCCTCTCGTCGCCCTGCTTCTGCTCGGTCTCGTCGGAACCGGAACCGCGTATGCGGCGTCGTACGTCGGCACCGCCCGGGGAACGATCAGCACCATCTTCGGGCAGAGCGGGCCGAGCCTGCCGCCGAGCGAGGGGTATTACAACATCCTGCTGCTCGGAGCGGACAGCGGCGAGGGCCGCGACTCGATGAGATTCGACAGCATCTCGGTGGTCTCGGTGAACGCGACGACCGGCGCCGTGACGATCACCGGGATCCCGCGCGAGTTGCCCAACGCTCCGTTCAGCGAGGGAAGCCCGATGCAGGCTCTGTATCCGAACGGATTCGAGGGGCACAGCTCGAACGCGTGCGGTTGGAACGGCTGGATGAACCACGTGCGCAATGCCGCGGAGATCTGCCGGGACGACAACGGCACCGGCCTGTACCCGGACGCTGCAGCCCACGGTTCCGATCCAGGCATCGAGGCGACCAAGGATGCGGCGGAGGGCGTTCTCGGCATCGAGATCCCGTATTACGTCTTCGTCGACATGCACGGTTTCGCTGCGCTCGTCGATGCACTCGGCGGGGTGGACATCGACGTGACGGAGAGACTGCCCAAGGGCGGCCCGCCCGAGGGCACGGATCCCTATGATGTCGATGCATGGGCGATCGGGTGGATCGAGGTCGGCCAGCAGCACATGGACGGCGATACCGCGCAGTGGTATGCGCGATCGCGCTACACGACCAGCGACTGGGATCGGATGAAGCGTCAGCGTGAACTGCAGGAGGCGATCCTCGCGCAGTTCACTCCGCAGACCGTGCTCACCCGCTTCAACGAGGTGGCTGCCGCGGGTACCGCGCTGATCAACACCGATCTTCCGCAGGACAAGCTGCCCGAGTTCTTCGACCTGATGACCAAGGCCCGGGAGCAGACCGTGACCACGATCGAGCTCACGCCCGAGAACGGGGTGGATGAGCACACCCCCGACTACGGGTACATCCACGAACTGGTCCAGCAGACGCTGCACCCGCCGACGGAGACGCCGACCCCGACCCCGTGAGCGGTGACGTCGAGCAGGATCTTCTCGCTCGACGACCCTCGCACATGAGTGAGCCCACGGCCGCCACCTGAGAGTGAAGTGGCGGTCGTGGGCCTCCGGTTCAGGACCGGATGCACCAGACGACGGTGATCGGAGGGGGAGGGATCACCGTCGTCCGGTCGGTTCCCGCTGAGAGCGGGGACCTGACCTAGGCGCGCTTGCGGCGCGTGACGCCTGTCGCGACGAGCACTCCACCAGCCACCAGAGCGGCTGCCCCACCTCCGAGAACCCACGGCGAGACGCTGCCGCCCGTGAGAGCGAGCTCGAGCCCGCCGCCGGTGAGCGGAAGCTCGGTGCCCGCGGCCGCGACACCGGGATCGTGGTCGCACGACACAGCCGAATCGTGGCCGTGCGAGACGGTGATCGTCGCCGTGTACGACCGGGACCCGTCGAAGGCGAGTGCGTAGGAGCCCTCGCCGTCAGACGGCGGGCGGAACGTGACGACGAGACTGCCGTCCGCCGCGGCAGTGTTGCCCGAGACGGCGGAGTCGCCGGCGTTGAGGCCGGAGACCGACACTCCGACGTTCTCGGACGGCAGGAAGTAGCCTGCGCCGAAGACGACGGTGGACACTTCGCAGATATCGATGATCGGATCATCGACACTCACCTGCGGTGTGCCCGCGTACGAGTCGGACTCGGTCGGAACGAGCGGCGAAGCGGAGGCGACAGCAGGTGCCATGAGCACGAGTACGCCAGCGGTGAGGCTGATGGCAGCCAGTTTCTTCAGCATGATTCTCCCCAGAAATACACGCGGAATCGCCTTCGGATACACCCCTGCATCCGACTGCGTGAGCTCTTCCTGTCCCCACGACAGAATTGCAGAACTCAGATATTCCCCAGTGAGATTGACCCTACATCATCGAAACAGGAAAGTCACGACGCGCAACGCAGTTGTTCGCGGGACACCTCAGGGGCGGTGACCATCGGGGTGTGGTCGACCACGGTGAGGCGCTCACCGGCGCCCGTTCCCTGGTATTCGACCGTGATCGTCGACGATTCGCCCGGGGCGAGGATCACTTCGTGCTGAACCGCGGAGCGGGAGCCGAGCAGGGCTGTCTGCACGCTGACCTCCTCGCCGTCGCGATCGATATGAGACGGGGTCGCGCCCTCGGGGCCGTACACGGTGATCAGGGTCCTGGTGGATCCGGCCGGCACTCCGTAGAACCCGTTCGCGGTCACGTACGGTGGCAGCACAGTCCCGGCGTCGGCGGGTGCATCGTTCTTCCAGGTCACCGTGACCTGCGTCGTCGGTTCGCCGTCGCACGAGCCGATCGCCGTCGCGATGGCAGCGTCAGCGTAGAAGTCCATCTTCCCGCCGGTCGTGTCGTTGAAGAGCACGCCGACGTGGGTCTGGGGGCCGTCTTCCGGCAGCGCCCCACCGAGTGAGGAGGCCGACAGGATCGCCTCTTCGTCCTCGTGAGCGCTCCAGATGCGGATGCGTCGCTCATCAGCCGACTCTGCGAGGGCGGCGACGAGATCCTTCGGGGCCGCTTCGGTCAGCGCAGCGGACAGAAGCGCTCCCGCCGCCTGGGAGAAGATCTCATCCTGCGCCGCCGGATCGGGAACGCTGGCGTAGATCTCCGAGATCAGCAGACCCACGACGGTGTCCTCCGTCGCGGTGAACGGCCCGAAGGAGAGCGGGCCTGTGGCTGCGATGAGGTTCTCCGTCATCACGGCATCGACCGCGATGACACCGTCGATCGGGTGCCCGAATCGGTTCTGCCATCGTGCCGCGATCGCAGGGCCCGCCTCGGTGAAATCCGGAATGCTCGTCAGATTCTGCATATAGCGACCGGGGCTGTCCTCGAAGAGAGCGACGGTCGACTCGCTCAGCGGCAGAGGCGTGTCGAGGGAGGGGAAGTCCGGGACGGAGGCCTGCTGCACGAGCGTGATCCGGCCGTCCTCAGCGTGCAGCAGGGCGATGGCTCCGATGATGCCGCCGGACGACCGCAACTCGGCATTGTTCTGCATCGCGAGCACGTAGTTGCGCGGACCTTCTCCGCCGAGCATGCTCGGCAGCAGCGCGGACGCTCCGTGCAGCGCACCCACGACGGTGGCAGCCTGCGTGACCGCCGATCGCATCTCTCGCACGGCATCGGCGAGCGGAGGGATCGTCGCGCCCGCGTCGATGTCGAGCGCTCTCGTCTCCGCGGCAGTCAGGGTGGTGCTCGCCTTTGCCAACGAGGGCTCGATCTGCGCGAAAGGCGTGAGATCGACGACTCCGCCGGAGAGCCCCAGACTCGCCAGATCGAGTTTCTCTGCGGCCGTCAGAACCGGGACGAGCGCGTCGGCCGCGACGTCGTCGGCGATCTCGGCGACGTCGCTCACCGCCGAAAAGTTCGGTCCGAGCCAAGGCAGGAGACCGAACCCGGACCAGATCGGATCGGAGGTCAGATCGTGTGCCGACCCGGCGTGGTGAGCGATGCGCGCAGAGAGTGTCGCGGCTGTGTCGAGGTCGCCCTGCGCGATCGCCTGCTTGAGCTTCGACGACGAGGCCGAGACCTGCTGCAGGTCGTTCACGGCACCGATCCCACGGATGCCCACCCAGCCGATCGCGAGCACGATGAGGGTCACGATGACGCCGATGGTCCACCGTAACCATCGACGACGTACAGGCAGGCGTCCGTCACTCACCCCTGCATTCAAGCATGAAGCGACATATCGGAGGAGGGTGGCCGCATAATCCTCGTCGCGCCCGGTGCCGCTCCCAGGTTCGGGGCGGGTGGACGATTACTGTTGTCGCATGGGTGCTCGGCTGCGTGTTGTTCTGGATCAGCTGACGCATGTCGTGCACGCGGATCACGCGTCAGCGGCATCCGACCTCACCGCTGCGCTGATCTCGACGGCCCCGTCCGGATGCGAGGTCGAGGCCATCGTCCCGTCCGGCGCCGATGTGCGGATCCCGGGTCTGGTGGAGGTGCGCAGACTGTCGCTCGCGCGGCGCGAGCTCGCGGCGTCGTGGCAATTGGGCATCGTCCCCGGGGTGGGCGGCGGTCTCATCCACTCGCCGACCCTGATGGCTCCGCTGGTGCGTCACGATCGCCTGCACGACCTCGATCAGACCACCGTCACGCTGTGGGATCTGCAGGCATGGGACGAGCCGGATTCGCTTCCCAAGACGGTGCTCGCGTGGCAGCGGGCGATGCTGAAACGAGCCGTCAAGCACGCGGATGCCGTCGTGGTGCCCTCCCATTCGGTCGGTGCACGACTGGCGGAGATCGCGAAGCTGAGCGGACGGATCCGGGTCATCCCGGGAGCCGCTCCATCCGATCTGGTGATGCCTCTCGATGCGCGAGCACGACGAGCCGCTCTGTCCCTGACGGAAGGGTATGTGCTGCTCACCGGATCGGCGCAATCGCTCGAGCACGGCTTCCGGGCAGCTGTCGCATCGGGGAGAGAAGCCGTCGTGCTCGACGCTCCGGACGGCGCGGAACCGCGACTCGTCGAGGTCGCAGTGGCCGCAGGGTTGCCGGAGGCGAGGGCTCACATCCGCGGAGCTCTGTCGACCGAGGATCGGGCTGCCGTCTTCGCCGGGGCATCGGCGCTGGTCGCCACCAGCCCCCGCGCCGCGTGGCCGTGGCGTGCGGTGGAGGCAATGACCCTCGGTGTGCCGGTGATCGCCGTCGACAGCGGAGTCCATCACGATGTGATCGCCGACGGGGGAGTGATCGTGCCGCCGACCGATCTCGCCGAGGCCGTGGTGGATGCCGTCGGAGCCGGCGCACGGCGACTGAGTGTGCTCGGCGCGGATCGGTCGAGGTCCTTCTCCTGGCTCGGCGCTGCCGAACGTGTGTGGGGACTGCACGCGGATCTGTGAGACCCGCATCCGAGGACTCGTGACGCGGGTGTCCGCCGGGTCTCAGGAGCGCATGACCTCGACGGCTTCCGCGCTGGGTCCGTCGAAGCGCACCCTGCCCTTCTGAAGCAGGATGCCGCGGTCGCACAGGTTCGAGACCATGTTGAGATCATGGCTGACGACGACGAGCGTCTTCCCCTGCGCGTGCAGTTCGCGCACGCGAGCGAGGCACTTCTTCTGGAACGGCTCGTCGCCGACCGAGAGGATCTCGTCGATCAGCAGGACGTCCATCTCGGTGTGGATGGCCACGGAGAAGGCGAGTCGCAGGAACATGCCGGACGAATAGTGCTTCACCTCGGTGTCGATGAACTGCTCGATCTCGCTGAACGCGACGATCTCGTCGTACCGAGCCTCGGTCTCCTTCTTGCTCATACCGAGGATCGCGGCGTTGAGGAAGATGTTCTCGCGTCCCGACAGATCCGGGTGGAACCCGGCGCCGACCTCGATCAGCCCGGCGATGCGGCCGCGAGTGAGCACGGTGCCGGCATCCGGTTCGAGGACGCCGGAGATCAGCTTGAGCATCGTCGACTTGCCTGATCCGTTGAAACCGAGGAGAGCGACGGACTCGCCCTGCTGGATGTCGAACGACACGCCGTCGAGGGCATGGAAGTCGGTCGTCAGCGGCTTGCGACGGATCGCGGCGAGAGCCGTCTCCTTGATCGAGTGCGTGTGCCGGAGCTTGAAGGTCTTGTGGACGTCGTCGATGATGATCCGCGGAAGTGGCTGCGCATCAGAGATCTTGGGCAAAGCGGCCCTCCAGTCGGCGGAAGACGAGCTGGCCGATGACCAGCGCGATGAGTGACGTCACGAGGGCGATGAGCCCGTACATCCACACGTCGGGGAGCGGGGACGCGTCAGGCCCGAGCGGGAACCAGACCCCGTAGTGGAAGAGCTCGACCGCGGCGGTGATGGGGTTCAGTCGATAGAGGACGAAGAGCCACTCGGGGACGACATTGGCGACCTGGGTCCACTCGTACATCACGGGTGAGGCCCAGATCGCGACCATCACGATGATCTCGACGAAGCTCTGCGCATCGCGGAAGGTCACGTTGATCGACCCGAAGAAGAGCCCGAGACCGCTGGCCAGCACGGCGATGATGACGAGTGCGAGAAGGATGGCTCCGAGCGACGCGAATGTGGGCGCCCACCCGAAGAACAGCGAGATGGCGATCACCACGATGATCTGCGGCACCGTGTTCACGGCTGCGATCATCATGCTGGCGATCGGGAACATCTCGCGGGGAAGGTAGATCTTCTTGATGAGCGCCGCGTTGTCCACCAGGGACCTGGTGCCGTTGGAGAACGCCTCATTGAAGAAGGTCACCACGGTGATGCCCGAGAGCAGATAGATCGGGAAGTAGTCGACGCGGTCGTTCAGGCCGAGGAACACGCCGATGGCGACGAAGAACACCACGAACTGCACGAGCGGCTTCACATAGGACCACAGCCAGCCGAAGATGGAACCCCGATACCGGATCTGGACTTCCTTGCGCACGATGAGCGAGAGGAGATGCCGTTGCCGGAAGACCTCGAGGAGCCCTCGATTCGCGCCAGGAGTCGTCATTCTCTGGTCGTCGGCTGTGCGAGCCTGTTGCACCGCGATTCCACCTTCCGAGGCGCCGACGGTCTCGGGCGCACCGAGAGCAATCATACGATCCTCGACGCGGTGTCCCTGGCAGATCGATGGGGATGCGTCGGAACGCGCGGCACAGGCGCAACCCAGGGTCGAGGGCTGCGCCGCTGGTAGGATCGCGGAGGTCTCGTGCGTCCGTCGATCCGAAAGCAAACTGTATCCGTGACACCTCTTCAAGCTCTCGATCAGCCTGCGCTCTTCCACTTCGAGGACCCGCAGACGGGCGCCGATCTGTCGGAGCGCGAACGTCGCCTTCTCGTCGGCGCGCTGAACTTCCACGCGCTCATGGCGCCTCAGCAGAGGCTTCGGATTCATCTCTACGACGGCTCGGTCGAGACGACGCCTCGGCTGACCGACGACAGCACGTTCGACGGACTCTCGAGGAACAACCGGCACCGCATCGGGAGCTTCGACATCGTCAGCTCCGTCTCCGTCGAAGAGCGTGAGCCCGAGCCCACGGAAGCCGCGTCGGCCCGACTCGTGGCATCGCCGACCAGGCATCTGCATGTCTCGTCCGACGGCGTGCTCGACTCGGACCCCTACCGCCCGCAGCGCCCGGGGCTGATCGGACGGATCGCACGCGGCGTCAAGTCGCGCGCGCCGCTGCTGTACGACGACGCGCGAGATCTGTCGCTGCTGAGATTCCGACGCAAGCTCACGACGGCCATCGAGCCGCGCGACTACGAGGCCGAGTTCCGTCCGGGCGGTGCGCACGAGGACGACGTGATCGTCCCGGCGGGCCCGGTCGTCGACGGGGCCCAGAAGGCCGTGATCATCGGACTCCACTGGTTCGAGCTCGGCGGAGCCGAGCTCTGGGCCTTCGAGACGGTGCGCCTGGTGCGTGAGGCCGGCTTCCTTCCGATCGTCCTGACCAACCGCGACTCGCACCAGCCATGGGTCACACGGCCTGAGCTCGACGGGGCGCTTCTCATTCCGTTCTCCGAGCCCACTGTCACCTCGCAGACCGCGGGCGTCGAGCCACTGCTGCGCTCGCTGCTGCGCACCTTCGACGTGCGCGGCGTGGTCATCCACCACAATCAATGGCTCTACGACCGGGTCGCGTGGATCGCCGCATCGCGCCCGGGCATCCCCATCATCGACAGCACGCACATCGTCGAGTACAGCGGCGGCGGGTACCCCCTGAGCAGCGCGATCGCGTCCAGGTCGATCACGACGCATCATGTCATCTCGCCCAGCCTCGCCCGCTGGATGACCGATGTGCAGCGGATCCCGGCAGACCGCGTGGTCATGGCGCCGCTCGGCGGCCTCACCGTGAAGCCGAAGGATGCGGCGTTCCGCCCCCGCACTCCGGGCGAGCCGTTCACGGTCGCCTTCGTCGGACGGATGGCGCGGCAGAAGGCGCCCGAGGTGTACATCACGATGGCTCGACGGCTGAAGCGGCAGGGCTACTCGCTGCGTTTCATCCTTCACGGCGGCGGCGAGCTGTCGGGCTGGGTCGATGACATCATCCGTGCCGAGGGTCTGGGCGAAGACATCGTCCGACGCACCTCGGACACCCCTGTCTCCGAGACGCTCGATGAAGCTCACGTGCTCGTCGTCGCGTCGCACAATGAGGGACTCACGCTCACGACTCTCGAGGCGATCGCACATGGTGTGCCGGTGATCTCGACCGATGTCGGCGCGCAGAGCGACATCATCCCCGCATCCGCGCTGGTTCCGCGTCACGCCCGTGTCGCCGCTCGTCGGCTCGCCGAGGCCGTGGCCCCGCTCGTCGACGACGAGGAAGCGCGGGAAGCGCTGTGGCGGAAGGAGCGCAAGGCGGAGAAGAAGTTGCTGTCCCGGCAGTCCGCGAGTTCATGGTTCAAGGAAGAGGTGGGCTCATGGTGAGTGTCGCTGGAGTGGTCGTCACGTTCAACCGGCTCGAGAAGCTGAAGACGGTGATCGCGTCGATCGAGGCCCAGACGCACGCCGTCGAGACACTGTTCGTCATCGACAACGCCTCGACCGACGGCACAGCGGAGTATCTGTCAGCCCTCGAGACGTCCGTCCCCCTCGAAGTCGTGACCATGTCGACCAACTCCGGGGGAGCGGGTGGCTTCTCCGAGGGGATGCTGCGCGGATACGCATCCGGTGCCGATCATGTGTGGATCATGGACGACGACTGCTATCCGAAGCCCGAGGCTCTCGCGAGCCTCATCGCCGGTTTCGACGGGGCCGTCGAGGAGCTCGGTGGCGACGTTCCCTTCGCCTGCTCCGTCGTCGAGTTCACTGACGGCAGCATCTGCGAGATGAACAACCCGGTGACCACGTGGGACTGGGGGCGCCTGCTCGTCAAGGGGCAGAAGAACGTCATGGTGACCGCGTGCTCGTTCGTCTCGGTGCTGATCCCGCGGTGGGCGATCGCCGAGTACGGGCTTCCCTATTCCGAGTACTTCATCTGGTTCGACGACCGCGAGTACACCCTTCGCCTCACTGCGCGTTGCCCGGGTGTGCAGGTGCTCGACAGCGTCGTCGTCCATGACATGGGCGACAACCGGGGCGTGAACTTCGCGATGGTCGACCGCAAGAGCCTGTGGAAGTTCTCGTACGGCGTACGCAACGAGGCCTCCTGGCAGCTGCACCATCGTGGCTTCCTGTACTTCGTGGAGTTCGGTGCGCGCCTGTTCGTGAGCCTGCACCGAGGCCGCGTTCCACTGGACCTGCGAGCGAAGCTGCTCGGCAAGTGGGTGAAGGGCATCACCTTCAACCCGAAGATCCGCTACCCGGAGGCGGAGGCGGCGTGAGCTGGGTCTCGATCCTGCCCGCGGTGCTCGTCACCGGCGCCCTCCTCTTCCTCCCCGGACTGCTTCTCGGCTTCCTTCTCCGCCTGCGGGGACTGAGGCTCGTCGCTTTGGCTCCCGCGCTCAGCGTCTCGCTCGTCGCAGTCGCCGCCCTCGCGGCGCCGTTCGTGGGAATTCGATGGAGCATCCTCCCGGTGCTCATCCTCACTGCGGTGGCGTCGGTCGCCGCATTCTTCTGGTCGAAGCACGTCGGAGTCCCCGCGCGCCCGACCAGGGACTCGAGCGGAAGGCAGCTGGTCGCGGTCGTCGTCTCGATCGCGGTGCCCGCGGCACTGATCGGGTTCGTGCTGGTGAGGAGCATGCACGACCCGGAGTTCTTCTCGCAGCGTTACGACAACTTCTTCCATCTGAACGCCGTGCAGTACGTCCTGGACACCGGCAACGCATCGCCGCTGTGGCTGGGCAGCATGACGTCCCCGGCCGGCGTCCCGTTCTACCCGTCCGGATGGCACGCGCTCGTCTCGATCGTCGTCGCCTTGAGCGGAGCATCCGTGCCTCTCGCCACCAATGCGATGATCATCGTCGTCGCGGCGGTCGTCTGGCCGATCGGCGCGGTCTTCCTCGTGCGCGAGCTTCTGGGACGAAACCAGATCATGACCGTGATCGCGGGCGCTCTGGCTGCCGCATTCCCGGCGTTCCCCTTCCTGCTCCTGCACTACGGGGTGCTGTACCCGCTGTTCCTCGGCCTCGCCGTGGCTCCCGCCGCGATCGCCGTCGCGTGGTGGCTGCTCAGGCCCGGGCGAGTGACGCGCCGCCAGGACTGGGCGCTGCTGCTGGTACTCGTCGTGCCGGGCCTGGGCGTCGCACACCCCGGTGCCCTCATGGCAGTCGTCGCTCTCACGGTGCCCTTCGTCGTTGCCAGACTCGTGCACCAGATGAGGACTCCCGGTCGCCCACGGACCATCGCGATCGGGCTGCTCGTCGCGTATGCCGCCGTCGGGGTGGTCCTCCTGCAGGTCGTGCGTCCCCCGGGAAGCCAGATCTACTGGCCGATCATCAACACCGTGCCCGACTCGATCGGCGAGGTCGTGTCGGCGAGCGTGTACGGCTACCCGAGTTCCCTCGGGATCACCGCGCTGATGATCATCGGCGCCTACAGCGTGATCCGCCGCGGCAGCTATGCGCGATGGTCGATCCTCGCGATGGCGGTCATCTCCGCCGTGCTCTACATCATCGTGTCTGCGTCGCCGTATGAGACGCTCCGGTTCTGGTTCACGGCCCCGTGGTACAACAACCCGCCCCGTATCGCCGCCTTCTGGGCGATCGGAGTGCTTCCGCTCGCAGCGCTCGGCGGTATCGTGCTGGTCACGTGGCTTCTGCGGCAGCGATTGCTCGCTCCGGTGCGGCGCTTCTCCGAGCGTCTGCCGATCGTCCTGATCGCCGTCGTCGTGATCGCGCTCGTCGGAGTCACGCAGAACGCCGCAATCCGGCAGGCCGCGGCCGACATCGAGTTCACCTACGAGCTGCGCCCGGGCGGGCCGATCGTGTCTCCGGACGAGCTCGATCTCATGGAGGATCTCGACGAGCTCGTTCCCGAGGATGCCGTCATCGCGGGAGACCCGTGGACCGGCGCGTCCTTCGCGTATGGAGTGAGCGGGCGACGCGTCCTGATGCCGCATCTCCTGATGGACCTCACGGACGACGCCGAGGCGATCAACACGAAGCTGAACACCGACGGCGACTCTCCAGAGGTCTGCGACGCTCTCGAGGACACCGGTGTCGCGTATGTCCTCGACTTCAGTGCGGACGGCGACTTCCAGGAGAACGACGGCGACTACTCGGGACTCGATGACCTCGACAGCTCGCCCTACGTCGAGCTCGTCGAGCAGCGCGGCGACGCGAAGCTGTACAAGATCGTCTCGTGCGGGCTCGGGTCATGACGTACGAGATCTTCGTGCCCTTCTGGGGTGACCCGGAACAGCTCTACGAGACCGTCGAATCGGTGCGCGCCCAGACCGACCCCGACTGGCGGCTGACCATCATCGACGACTGCTATCCCGACGAGTCGGTCGCTGCGCACTTCAGCGAAGAGACCGACGAGCGCATCATCTACACCCGGAACGAGCTCAACGTCGGAATCACCGAGAACTTCCGGGAGTCGGTGCGCCGTGCGTCCGGGGATTTCATCACGATCCTCGGCTGCGATGACCTCCTCCATCCGAACTACGTGGCGGTCGTCCGCGCGGCGGCACGGAAGGTCCCTCACGCGGACGTGATCCAGCCGGGAGTCGAGGTCATCGATGAGCAGGGCGCGGTCGTGCTGCCCCTCGTCGATCGGATCAAGCAGCGCCTGCTCACGCCGAGGGGCAGGGGCGTGACCGTGTACAGCGGCCCCGACATGGCCACGACGCTGATCCGGGGCAACTGGCTGTATTGGCCGTCGCTGTCGCTTCGGGTCGAGACGCTCCGCCGGATCGACTTCACCGATGACCTCCCCGTCATCCAGGATCTCGCGCTTCTCATGGACATCGCCTTCGACGGGGGCACGCTGGTGTATACGCCACCGCTCGCGTTCTCCTATCGCCGTCACCTGGCGAGCGCGTCTCAGAGGACGCTGCTCGATGGCAGCCGTTTCCTCGACGAGCGTCGGTACTATCGCATCGCGCGTCGATCGGCCGCTGCGCGCGGGTGGAGTCGCACAGCGCGAACGGCGAGAGTGCGCCTCATGTCCCGTCTGCACGGGATCGCGGCGTTGCCCCTGGTCCTTCGGCACGGCACGGCGCGGGGAGTGCGGTCGGCACTGGCACACGTCGTCGACCCTCGCTGAGCGCGTAGACGCGGACGACGGCTCAGCAGACGTCTACGGTGCTGCGTCGCCTCGACGGAGTCGTCGCGCCACGGTGATGCGACGCGATGCCTCGCGCCAGGCACGCAGAAGCATCCACCGCGACTGCAGAGCCTTGCGGAGACCCCGTGGCCTCGGTGCCGATGCATTGGCGTCGTGCAGCCGACGTCGGAGAACCGGGCTCTGTACATGCGCGAGATCGCGGGCAGTGTTGCCGACCGTCGCGATCCACAGGTCATGGGACTCGACCAAGAACCCCGGAAAGGGCAGGATCAGCTCTCTGGCCTCACGTCGCAGCGCCATCGCGCAGCCGTAGTACGGGGCATCGCCCGCGAGCAGACGGAGCTCGTTCGCCAGGGACCCGCCGGAGGGCAGGGGAGCGAGGTGCCACGGGCGTCCGGTGAGCGGCGAGTGCAGTGGCGAGTCGTCAGGAAGCAGCACCAGGTCACCGGCGGCGATCGAGCGGTCGCGGAGTGCTTCGACCAGCAGGTCACGGCGGCCGGGGACCCACTCATCGTCCTGGTCGGAGAGGAAGATGACGTCACGGTCGGCCAGCGACAGCGCGCGCTCGAACGTCTTGACGTAGCCGAGGTTCTTCGGGTTTCGGTGCACGATCACGCGCGGGTCGCGATAGGTCTCGAGAAGGGCGACGGTGTCGTCGGTGCTCGCGTCGTCGACGATGACGACCTGATCGTCCGGCCCCAGTCCCGCGAGGATCGAGTCGAGTTGCTCCCGCAGATACCCTGCGCCGTTGTATGTCGCCATGCATACGCTCACGGTCTTCGTCATGCGACTCCTCCGTCAGACGGTGCGACGAGAGCGAAAGCCGCTCGCCTCTCGCGCAGCAGATGGTGGGTTCCGGCCGACCCGACGACGACGAGGATCACGAGCTCCGAGGCGGCGAGGCCGGCGATGATCCCGCTGAGACCCCATTGGGATGCCCAGATCATGAGCGGTACTCCGACGAGAGCGGCGCCGAGGGTGCCGTAGAGCACGTAGCGGTTGAGGCCGGCCGGCACCAGGACGTTGCGGATGAAGGGGGTCGTCACGCTCGTCAATGCGAACGTGGCGCCGAAGCCCAGGAACACGGCGATCTCAGGCGTCGCCGCCCGGCCGAAGAGGAGCGTGGAGAGCACGGGGCCGAGCAGCGTCAGCGCCGTCCCACCGACGAGGGCGAGGGCCGTATGAAGGCCGAACGCCACGAGGTGGCGGCGCGCCCGACCATGCGCATAAGAGACCTCGAGCACCCACTTCTGCAGTGTGTTCGACAGCACGGTCACGGCGAACAGGGCGATGCGGAAGAACTTGTCGGCAGAGGTGGCCTGACCGCTGGCCGTCGCGCCGAGGAGGCCCTGCGCGAGCGGGATGGGCGCAGACGTGTAGGTTCCGCCGATGGTCTCGGCAGCGGCGACCGAGACGTTCGCGCGGTATGCGCGCAGGATGCGTCTCACGGCGAACGGAGGCACCGGCCGTCGGTAGAGACGGAGATTCAGGAGCAGCGGGCCGGTGATGAAGCCGATCAGAGTGAGGACCGGGTACCACAGCAGCTGCTCGGTCAGCAGGAGGAGCGGTATCGCGAGAGCGACGCTGAGGCTCACAGGCACGGTCTCGAACAGCAGGACCACCCGCGCTTCCCCGACGCCGACCGCGTACCAGACGACGGTCATGGCGGCCGTGGTGGTCGCCAGCGTGACCAGGGCGGCGACGAGGCGGAACTCGGCGGGGACGAGGGCCGAGCTGAGTGCGGCACCGACGAGTCCCGCCGCGACGACGAGAAGTCCACGGCACCAGAACGAATCACCGAAGAGCTGTCGTCGGGCCGCGTCGTCGGCACTGAGCGCGATGCGGGCGCCGCCGGAGATGTTCCACCCGAACCCTGCGACGATCGCGCAGACGGTTCCCACGGCCTGAGCCGTGCCGACAGAGCCCCACGCGGCCAGACCGAACACGTTCGGGATGATCGGCAGCAGGAACAGCGGGGCGATGAATGAGATCAGAGGAACGGCGCTGAAGCCCGCGAAGCGTGACAACAGAACCTTCATCGATGGGACTCCTCGGACCATTGCGGCCCGACACCATTCGGGATGGCGCGGACGTGAACGCGTGCGAGCCTAGACTACTTGAGTCGGCGTGAACGGGAGGTCAGGGTCTCATGGTAGGTGTCATCGTGCTCGCCGCCTATCGACCCTCCAGGGAACTCTTCACCCGCCAACTCGCCTCGATACGCGACCAGACCGTGACCGACTGGGAGTGCATCATCTCCGTCGACGGAGAAGTCGAGACCGTCGAGCAGGTCGTCGCGGATGTCGCCCCCGGAGACGACCGCTTCCGCATCGTCGCAGACGGCAGACGCCTCGGCTTCTACCTGAACTTCGAGAGGGGTCTCGAAGCCGTGCCCGCCGACGCCGAATGGGTGGCGCTGAGCGACCAGGACGACTTCTGGTACCCGGACAAGCTGGAGAAGCTGCTCCCGTACCTCTCCGAGTCGGCGATCGTCTCCGGGCAGGCGCGGCTGGTGTCGCACCCCGGTGACGATGTTCTCGGCTTCACCGAGCGGCGACAGCTCGACCCGGCATCCACGATGATCGTGAACCAGTTCACCGGCTCGCTGTGCCTCTTCCGCCGGGGCCTGCTCTCGACGGCGTTGCCGTTTCCCCGCCTCTCCTCCCACACCGTCGCGCACGATCACTGGCTCGCCGTCGTCGGGATGGCGCAGGGGGGAGGTCGCATCGTGGACGAGGTCGTGCAGGACTACGTGCAGCATTCCGAGAACGTGTTCGGCGACCCGAGCAGGCTTCGGCTCGGCCCGATCGCGACCCTTCGCAGAGCGTGGAGGAACGCCGTCTCGTTCGCCGAGCGGTACGAGGGGGCTGCATCTCCGTCGGCGATGGTGCGGATGCTGTTCTGGATCTACGTCGGATGGCGCCAGCTCATGGCGCAGACGCTCGCGGAGCGGGCTCCGCTCTCTGAAGACGCGATCGAGATGGATCGGCTCTTCGGCTCGGGGCGGCGACTGCCCGCGACTCTCGGGATGCTGCGGCGAGTCCGCCGCGCACGGGTCGTGCCGATGCCCTTCGTCATCGCCTACATCGCGAGCTGGGCCGCTGGCTGGCTGATCCGGGGCCGGCGGCGCACCCCGACCGCGACACCCTAGGCGGCTGTCAGGCCGATCGCGTTTCGGCCACGGCCTGCGCGCGCCAGGCGACGCGGGCGGCGTCGGCCGCCAGTTCCGGGTTCATCCGACCCAGACGCTCGGCGCGTCCGTCCCGCACGCCGGCGGCGAGCAGTCTCCGCATGGTCGAGCGGGGTCGCGCCAGCATCCATGCGATGACGAAGTACGCGTAGTCGGCTCGGGCGTCACGGCGCAGTCGTGCGCGATGACGCGGATGACGTCGTGCCAGCACGATTCGATTCCTGGCCCTGTAGTAGTACCGGAACGGCGTGCTCAGGGTGAGGACGGGCAGCGCGGCACCCAGCGGGCCGGGGACCCGGTAGCGCGCACCCAGGCGGTGCGGCAGTCTCAGGCCAGGGGCGACGATGCACGGCAGACCGGCGTCGAGGCAGCGGAGCTCGTAGTCCGTGTCCACGAGGTCGATGAACAGCCCTTCGTCCATCAGGCCGACCTGTTCGATGACCTCCGCCGGCAGATACATGCCGGACTGGATCGCATGAGCGGCGTACACGACCCCCTGCGCGGTCAGGGGCCCAGCCTGGGAGACGTCGGCGAAGAATTCCGGAACGACGGGCCCGGCGGGCGCACCGTTCGCGCGGGCATGCTCGTGAGCGGCGATCAGAGCCGCGACGAAGCCGGGAGCGATGGTCGAGTCCTGGTCGAAGGTCACGATCGCGCTCGCGCCGTCGTCGAGGGCGCTCCGGATGCCGTGATTCAGCGCGGCGCCGATGCCGCTGTTGCTCTCCAGCGCGATGACGCGTGCTCCTGTCGATGCGATGTCCGCGCGGATCCCGTCGAAGTCCGAGCCGCTGCCGTCGTCGACCACGATGATCCCGGTCACCTGAGGCGCGAGCTGGGCGAGAAGCAGAGGAACCTGCGTGGGGCGGTGCACCGTGACGACCCCCCAGACGTCGCCGCTGCGGGCTCCGGACGTCATGCCGGGGGAGTGCTGTCGGCGTCGCGGCCGCGGTTCTGCGCCTCCAGAGCGGCGATGCGGCGATCCAACCTGTCGATCTCGGCGCGCGAGAGAGCCGCCTCCTCCGCGACACGGCGGATCTCGTCCTCGGCCTGCGAGAGCTCCCAGGAGAGGTGGAGCGCGACCCCCAGGAGCAGGGTGATCGCGAGGGCGAAGAGGAGGTTGGCCGGCACCTGCACGCCGAGCAGAGAGGTCGCCCAGAGCAGGAGCTGCGGGAAGATCCCGAGCACCAGCACGCTCAGGGCGATGATGATCCACATCACCGCGTACTTCTCACGAAGACGTCTCGTCAGAAGCATCCAGAAGACCAGGGCCAGGATGACCAGGGCGAGCGCGATCCCGACGATGACGATCATCGTGCCACCTCCGGTTCTCCGACAGACGTCGATCGACTCGTCGACCCGGTACGCCGCAGCATGGCCAGGCCGAGGGTGAACACCGAACGCAGCAGATAGATCGATGCTCCGATCGGGCCCTGGCTCGGCGTTCCGTGCACGCGCGGCCTCATGGCCACCGGGACCTGCGTCACCGTCAATCCGGCGTGGCACGCCGCGACGAGGGAGTCGATGGTGTCGCCGAGGTATTCGGCGGGGTAGTAACGGACGTACTGGTCGATGGCCCTGCTGTTGGCCGCACGGAAGCCGCTCGTCACGTCGGTGAGGCGGGTCTTGGCGACCCTGGACACCGTCTTCGCCAGGAACAGCATCGCCCAATGCCGCGGACCCCGGACCGAGTAGTCGCCCACGTCCGCGAAACGAGCGCCGATCGAGATGTCGGCGGTGTCGAGACCGTCGAGGACTCGAGCGATGTCGACCGGGTTGTGCTGACCGTCGGCGTCGACCTGGATCGCGCGCGTGTAGCCGTGGCGCTTCGCGTAGGTGAATCCGGTGCGCATGGCTCCGCCGACACCGAGGTTGAAGGGCAGGGAGACGACGGTCGCGCCCGCCGCCCGCGCGACGGCACCGGTGTCATCGGTGGATCCGTCGTCGACGACCAGGAGGTCGAAGTCGGCGCTCGCGGCCCGGATCTCATGCACGGTGCGTCCGACGTTGCGGGCCTCGTTCCATGCGGGGACGATCACGAGGACACGGTCCGACGACAAGCTCATAGTCCACCGATCCTATCCGATCGGCTGAACGCGACGATCACGTGATCGGGGTGCCGATCGAGTAGTCGGCCTTGAACGCGGGGTCGAGCGGGAGCACTGCGGGTGCGCGCCCTCCGCCGAGTCGGAGCAGAACCCCTATCGACGTCACATGCCTGAGCTTGCCGTTCTCGTAGAAGTAGATCTCCGGGGCGCCGGTGAACTGCACGAAGTCGGTTCCGCTGGTGAGCAGGGGGGACCCGATCTTGAACCGCGAGAGCTGCTCACCCGGGAGCACCTGTTCCCGCGGCGCAGTTCCTGCGTTCAGCTGGAGCAGAGTCTTGATGCTGCGAACGTGACGCAGCACCCCGTTCTCGTACCGGTAGATCTCGTCGCGCCCGGTGAAGCGCACGAAGGACTTCTCGGCGAGGTTCGCAGCACCGGTGCCGAACCATTGGGCTGTGGTCGGCGACCAGGGCAGCACCGTCAAGGGCCTGGACCCGTTCAGGGCCAGCAGAGCGGCGGGGGTCGGCACATGTCGAAGTGTGCCTCCATCGACGACGTAGATCTCAGGTGCCCCCTGGGGCTGGATGAACAGCGGGGCGGAGACCGTCGTCTTCGCGCGCGGCATGGCACCGCATTCTCCGCTGCCGAGCTTCGTCGGCTTGATGCCGCCGTACTTCGTGCCCGACACCGGATAGAGCTTGCCGCCCGCAGCGATCAGAGTGCTGTTGCCGCACGAGACGATGGGGGTGAGTGTCGACCCGACTCTCGAGTTCGCCGCGACCGAACTGCTCGGTACCACCGTGATGCTGCCGGAGCCGAACTCGCGGGCGAGCGCCGTGCTGGGCACGCGCAGCAGGCGGTCGCCGAGGAGCGTGAGGAACACGTCCTGCGAGCCCGCGGCCCGAATCAGGCTGTTCGCCTTGATGACGAGGAGACCGTTGCGGATCGCCGCCGCCGCCGACGGCTTCATCGAGGCGACGTATCCCGACGTTCCCTTGGAGACCTCGAGCCACGTCTGCTGATTGGCGACATGCCTGCGCAGACCGCTCTGGTACAGATAGACCTCGGGGTCCGCTCCCGAACGGAAGAACGAACCGACGGGAGCACCCTCGGAGAACCGGTCCGCCGTGGCGCCGGTGAGGTCGACGTACGAGCTGAACGAGTATCCGAACAGGGCGATCTGCGCCGCATCGACGAAGCGATGGCGCGTGCCGTCCGGTTCCAGGAGGTACAGCGTCCCGGTTCGTGGGTCATGCACGTACCGCGTGACAGGCTTGCCCTCGGGCATCGGGTCGAGGTACGCCGCCGCCACGGACACGGCACCACCGAGCCTCGACCGCAGTGCGGTGAGGTCCTCGGCCGCGACGACGTGGTGGCGCATGCCGGATTGCACGAGGTAGATCTCCGCGCGACCCGGCACCTGCGCGAGGGTGGCCGGAGCGGCGCCCGTCGTCTGGGTGCTGCCGAACCAGTCGGTGAAGAGCTGGTAGAAATTGCGGTTGCCGTAGCTGGAGCACCCGTCGCCGGTTCCGTAGCCGGCGTTGAGTGCGGCCCGGTTCGGCTGGTAAGGCGTGTAGTAGTACAGCGCGGCGGTGGCCTTGTTCTCGACGCGGACAGGCGCCGACCCGCAGGCCCGGTTGGGGTGATAGAGGATGTTCCAGGTCTTCCCCGGCGCGTAGTAGGTGAACCACCGGCCCTCGGCGTAGATCTGCATCTGCCTGGCCGCACCGTAGATCTGGTAGAAGAAGCCTGCGTATGCCGGATCGCACGCGGCGGTGTCGGGGCAGCCCTGACCGAGAGCCATGTCGTAGCGCCAGGTGCTGGGCCACGTGTGCGTGACGAGGCTCTGCTCCTTCTCGAGCATCACGATGAGCACCCGCGGGTTGATGCCGCACGACTGCGCGACCCGTGCGATGATCGTCGCCGCCGATTCGTTCGGCGCGCCGGAGTAGCCACGGCAGTAGTTGTCCGCCGGGCGGTTGGGAGTGTTCTGGCGGTAGTCCTTGAGGCAGACGTATCCGCTGCGGCACGACGCCACCTTCCCGCGGAAGAACGAGTCGATCTGGCCGGCCGACATGGTGTCGTTCTGGAAGAACACGCTGTCGGAGATGATGTTCCCCGGCTTGAACTGGGCGAGGTTCGCGGTGTCGCGGATGGTGGTGTCCGCCGACCCCGTCGCAGCCGTCGCAGCCGTCGCAGACGTCAGCGCTGTCGCGGCAGTCGTCACGCCGCCGGAGGAGAAGGGCGCGACGGCGCTGGCCGGCGTCGCCACGAGCAGGGATGCGGCGAAAATGACAGCCGCTGCACTGGCGATGAGGCCGAGCAGGTGGGGGGATTTTGAGCCGGTCACCTGCTCATTGTGACGGAAATACACAGACGATGCCAGTGTGAACGATGTGACGGAAGTAAATCGTGTCTTTCTAAGTCCCAGCTGGGATGTGGCACGATATGGGGGTGAAAGGCATTATTCTCGCTGGCGGCTCCGGAACTCGACTGCACCCGATCACGATCGGCATCTCCAAGCAGCTCATTCCCGTGTACGACAAGCCGATGGTCTACTACCCGCTGTCGACGCTGATGCTGGCAGGGATTCGAGACATCCTGATCATCACCACCCCGCACGACGCCGAGCAGTTCGAGCGGCTGCTCGGTGACGGCTCGCAGTTCGGCGTGAACCTCACCTTCGCCCAGCAGCCCTCGCCGGACGGCCTGGCACAGGCCTTCGTCATCGGAGCGGACTTCATCGGCGATGACAAGGTCGCCCTCGTGCTCGGTGACAACCTGCTCTACGGTCCGGGCCTCGGTACGCAGCTCAAGCGATACACGGACGTCGACGGCGGCGCCGTGTTCGCGTATTGGGTGGCGGAACCGAACGCCTATGGCGTCGTCGAGTTCGATGCCGACGGTCGCGCCGTCTCTCTGGAGGAGAAGCCCGCGAACCCCAAGAGCAACTACGCGGTTCCGGGTCTCTACTTCTACGACAACGACGTGGTCGAGATCGCCCGTGCGCTCGAGCCCAGTGCTCGCGGCGAGTACGAGATCACCGACATCAATCGCGCCTATCTGGAACGGGGCGGACTCCAGGTCGAGGTCCTGCCGCGCGGCACGGCGTGGCTCGACACCGGAACCTTCGACCAGATGTCGGATGCCGGCGACTACGTGCGCACCATGGAGCGCCGCACGGGTCTGCGCATCGGCGTCCCCGAGGAGGTCGCCTGGCGACAGGGGTTCCTCTCCGACGATGAGCTCCGCGAACGGGCCACGAAGCTCGTGAAGTCCGGCTACGGCACCTATCTGCTCGAGACCCTGGAAAGAGGTCGTTGATGTCGAACATCCTCGTCACCGGAGGCGCCGGTTTCATCGGGTCGAACTTCGTCCACTACGCGGTCGAGAACACCGAGCACACGGTCACGGTTCTCGACGCGCTCACCTACGCCGGCAACCGGGCCTCGCTCGCGGGGCTTCCGGAAGACCGGGTGCGGTTCGTCCACGGTGACATCACCGACGCCGAGCTCGTCGACACGCTCACGGCCGAGGCGGATGCAGTCGTGCACTACGCGGCGGAGTCCCACAACGACAACTCGCTGCACAGCCCGCGTCCGTTCCTGGATACGAACATCATCGGCACCTACACGCTGCTCGAAGCGGCGCGTCGCCATGAGACGCGGTTCCACCACATCTCGACCGACGAGGTCTACGGCGACCTCGAGCTCGACGACCCCGAGCGGTTCACCGAGCAGACCCCCTACAACCCGTCGTCGCCGTACTCGTCGACCAAGGCCGGCAGCGACCTGCTCGTGCGTGCCTGGGTGCGCTCCTTCGGCGTCCAGGCGACGATCTCGAACTGCTCCAACAACTACGGGCCTTACCAGCACGTCGAGAAGTTCATCCCCCGGCAGATCACCAATGTCATCCGCGGCATCCGCCCGAAGCTCTACGGGGCCGGCGAGAACGTCCGGGACTGGATCCACGCCAACGATCACTCGTCCGCCGTGCTCACGATCCTCGAGAAGGGGCGGATCGGCGAGACCTATCTGATCGGCGCAGACGGGGAGCGGAACAACAAGGACGTCGTCGAGCTCATCCTCGAAGAGATGGGCCAGCCGCGGGACGCATACGACCACGTCACCGATCGCGCCGGTCACGACCTGCGCTACGCGATCGACTCCACCAAGCTGCGCAGCGAGCTCGGCTGGGAGCCGGAGTTCGCGGACTTCGAGTCCGGACTCGCGGCGACCATCCAGTGGTACCGCGACAACGAGTCGTGGTGGGCGGCGTCGAAGGACCAGACCGAGGCCTTCTACGCTTCGAAGGGACAGTGACCCGGTGAGCGCGATCGATTTCGGAAAGCCCCTGAGTCGTACCCAGACGACGATCCCCGGGCTCGAGATCTTCGATCTCCCCGTTCACGGCGATTCGCGGGGATGGTTCAAGGAGAACTGGCAGCGCGAGAAGATGACCGCACTCGGGCTCCCCGATTTCGGGCCGGTGCAGAACAACGTCTCCTTCAACGATGCCGTCGGCACGACCCGCGGGATCCATGCGGAGCCGTGGGACAAGTGGGTGTCGATCGCGACTGGCCGCATCTTCGGCGCCTGGGTCGATCTGCGGGAGGGCCCGACCTTCGGAGCGGTCTTCACCGCGGAGCTCGACCCCTCGAAGGCGATCTTCGTTCCTCGGGGCGTCGGCAACTCTTACCAGACCCTCGAGCGCGACACCGCGTACACCTACCTCGTGAACGACCACTGGTCGCCGGACGCCTCCTATTCGTTCCTGAACCTCGCAGACGAGACCGCCGCGATCGAGTGGCCGATCCCGCTCGCTGAGGCAGAGGTGTCCGCCAAGGACCTGGGGCATCCGCGTCTCGCAGATGTGGAGCCCGTCGCCCCGCGGAAGACCCTGGTGATCGGCTCGGGCGGTCAGCTCGGGACTGCGCTGCGAGCCGAGTTCGAGGGTGTTCAGAGCGTGGAGTTCACCACTCGCGCCGACTTCGATCTGGGGTCGGCGACTCTGGCGGACGCGCGCCGCTGGCGCGATTACGACACGATCATCAACGCCGCCGCGTACACGGCGGTCGATCGGGCGGAGACGCCCGAGGGCAGGCGGGATGCGTGGACGGTCAATGCAGCGGGGCCGGCGGCTCTCGCCGGCATCGCCGCGGAGAACGGCATCACCCTCGTGCACGTGTCGAGCGACTACGTCTTCGACGGATCCTCCGACCGACCGTACACGGAGAGCGACTCCGTGTGCCCGCTCGGCGTCTATGGTCAGACGAAGGCAGCGGGCGATCTCGCGGTCTCCACAGCCCCTCGCCACTACATCATCCGCACCTCCTGGGTGATCGGAAGCGGTGGCAACTTCGTCAGCACCATGGCGTCGCTGGCGGCCAAGGGCGTCGACCCCAAGGTCGTCGACGATCAGCGCGGGCGACTCACCTTCGCGACCGAGATCGCGCGTCTCATCCGCACCCTCGTCGAGACGCGTCCGGCGTTCGGGGTCTACAACCTGACATCCGAGGGCGAGGCCGTGACCTGGGCCGACATCGCGCGCCGAGTGTTCGAACTCGTCGGCCATGACGCCGCCCGAGTCACGGGCGTCTCGACGGACGAGTACTTCGCCTCGGCGACCACGCCGGTCGCTCCGCGCCCGGCGAACAGCGTGCTCGATCTGAGCCGAGTGCAGAGCATCGGGTTCACGCCTCGTGCCGGCGACGAACTCCTCCGGGAGTACCTCGCGTCGTGACCGTGTCGTTGCGGAGCGTCGAGGCTCCGACCGCGGCATCGAAGGCGCGGGTGTTCCGAACCGATATCCAAGCGCTTCGCGCCGTGGCGATCGGCCTGGTGGTGCTCAACCACCTCTGGCCGGTGCGTCTCCCGGGCGGGTATGTGGGGGTCGATGTCTTCTTCGTGATCTCGGGCTTCCTGATCACGGGTCACCTCGTGGGGGAGATGACACGGACCGGTGGCGTGCGGCTCGCTGCGTTCTATGCGCGCAGGATTCGCCGTCTCCTCCCCGCCGCGCTGCTCGTGCTGGCGGTGTCCCTCGCCCTGCTCGTCCTCTTCCTGCCGTACCCGAGGTGGGAACGGGGTGCGTGGGAGGTGGCGGCGAGTGCGGGATACGTCGAGAACTGGTTCCTGGCATCGATGTCTGTCAACTACTCGGCGCTCAACGACGCGGCGAGCGTCGTCCAGCACTACTGGTCGTTGTCCGTCGAGGAGCAGTTCTACATCGTCTGGCCCGTGCTGCTCGTCGCCGCGCTCGCCGTGTCGCGGCGCACCGGGCGACCGGACACGCGGCGCCGAGCGAGGGCCCGGACGGCCACCGCGCTGATCGCGGTCGTCGCGGTGGTCGGTGTCGCGTCCTTCGCCGCCAGCGTCGTCTACACGATGGTGGCTCCGCCCCAGGCCTACTTCGCGACGTTCACGCGCGGATGGGAGTTCGCCGTCGGCGGTGCGGTCGCGCTGTGGGGCAGCCGGCTCCCGCTCGGACGCACCGCAGCTGACGTCGTCAGCCTGCTCGGGTTCGGCCTCATCATCGTGGCCGCCTTCCTCTACGATCACGCGACCTCTTTCCCGGGGTACGCCGCCCTGGTGCCGGTTCTCGGCACCGCAGCGGTGATCCTCGCGGGCAACGCGCATGCCTCGCTCTGGCATGCGAAGGCGACCGCGCTGAGACCGGTCCAGTGGGTCGGCGGAATCTCGTACTCGCTCTATCTGTGGCACTGGCCGCTCATCGTCGTGGCCCCGTTCATCATCGGCGGCGAGGCGACCACGCTCTCGAAGGTCGCGGTGCTGGCGATCTCACTGGCACTGGCCGCGCTGACGAAGAGGTTCGTCGAGGACGCCGGCCAGACCTGGGGCTACTGGCGGGGTTCGTCACGCCGGGCGTTCGGACTCATGGTCATCGGGATGCTCGTCATCGCGGCGCTCGTCGCGGGCGTCCTCGCGTCGTACTCGGCGCGGGTCGCCGCGGACAGCCCGCCAGACGACGTCGTCGCATCGACCTGCGAGGGGCCTGCGGCGCTCGCACCGGGTGCCGAGTGCGCCGACCCTTTCGGGGCCGCGGACTATTCGGTGATGACGAAGAAGAACGAGTACTTCTACACCCCGGAGGAGTGCGGCGAGTTCCTGCCGATCCTCGCCTTCGGCGATCTTGAGACCACGCACGAGTGCGATTTCTCGCGAGGTGTCGAGGATCCGACGAGGGTCTGGCTCATCGGCGATTCCCACGCCCAGCAGTGGCAGGGAGCGGTGTTCGACATCGCCGAGGAGAACGGCTGGATCGTCGACACGAGTTTCTACGGCGGGTGCCCTGCGGCTGACGTCGAGTTCATCGGGTTCCGCAGCCCGTGGGGTGCCGCCGATGTCGAGCGGTGCCGCGAGTGGTCGAGTGAGCTTGCCGACACGGTCGCGGAAGAGGATCCTGACCTCGTCATCACCGCGATGGCTTCGCGTCTCCAGCTGGTGGACGACGGAACCGACAGGCCTCAGATCGACCAGATGTCGGACGGGCTGCTGAGGTATTGGAAGCGCTGGAGCGATGAGGGGATCAAGGTGCTCGCCCTTGCCGATCCTCCGTTCAACGCCGAGGTGCGAAACCCCGACTGCGTGCTGCACAACGCCGAAGAGCCGCAGCAGTGCGCGCGTCCCCGAGCCGAGGCGCACCCCGTCGACCCCATGGCCGTCGCAGGTGCGGCCGCGGGGTCCCCGTCGATCAGCGTGCTGGATCTGACGGACCGATTCTGCGATGCAGCCTCGTGCTACGCGGTGGTGGGCGGCATACCCGTCTACTACGACGCGGACCACCTGAATCTCGAATACTCCAGACTGCTCGGAACCGAGATCGAGTCGGCGGCCGAGCGACTGCTCACCGCGGGCAGCTAGGCTGGCAGCGGCAGACGGTCGACCCGAGACGACTGCGGCGACACCCATCGCCGGTACGCCTCCCTCATGAAGACGACGCACCCGACATCGCTTGCACCTGCCTCGGCCGGCACCGGACCACCGCTCGCCCGCCGTGCCGACATCGACGGCCTCCGCGCGCTCGCGATCTTGCTGGTCGTGGCGTATCACGTGTGGCTGGGACGGGTTTCGGGCGGCGTCGACGTCTTCCTGATGGTCTCCGCCTTCTTCCTCACCGCGTCGTTCGTGCGTCGGATCGAATCGGAGCGTCCGCTCGCGCTCGGTACGTTCTGGCTGCGCCGGTTCCGGCGGCTGCTGCCCGCTGCGGCAGTGACGATCCTCGGTGTTCTCGGCGTCGCGTTCTCGGCGTATCCGCAGACCGAGTGGCCGCGCGTCTGGCGTGAAGCCTGGTCGAGCCTCTTCTACGTCGAGAACTGGACGCTGGCCCTCTCAGAGGTCGACTACTACGCGCGAGACTCGGTCACCCCGAGTCCGTTCCAGCACTTCTGGTCGCTGTCGGTGCAAGGACAGGTGTTCATCCTGTGGCCGCTGATCATCGCCGCGGTCTGGATGGTGCTCCGCCGTCGGCGGCACCTCGTCATCCCTGCTCTGGCCATCGTCTTCGGGGTGATCTTCGTCGCCTCGCTCGCGTTCTCGATCGTCGAGACGATTCGCGACCAGTCCTTCGCCTATTTCGACACCCGCACGCGACTGTGGGAGTTCGCGGCTGGCTCGCTCGTCGCCATCGCTCTTCCGCACGTCCGGGTGCGACCGTCGATCGCGGCGATCCTCGGCTGGATCGGCATCACCGGCATCGTGATGTGTGGGATCGTGCTCGATGTGCAGGGTGGATTCCCCGGCTATCTCGCTCTGTGGCCGGTCGTGTGCACGGCGCTCGTCATCGTCGCCGGACGGGACTCTCCTTGCGGGGGCCCGGCGATGATCCTCGATTCAGCCCCGCTGCGATTCGTCTCGCGCGACGCCTACGCGCTCTATCTCGTCCACTGGCCGGTGCTCGTGTCGTGGATGGTGCTGAGCGGCAGGTCTGAACCGGGATGGCTGGCGGGCACCGGCATCGTGGTGGTCTCGTTCGTGCTGGCGCGGATCGTGTCGGCGCTCGTCGAACGTCCGATACGCGACGCTGTCGTCCTCGGTCGATCTCGCCGACTCGGCGTCCTCGTTCTCGCAGCCTCCGTCCTGACCGTCGCCGCACCCCTCGCCGCCTGGCAGCTCACGATCGAGCAGCGTACGGCTGCACTGATGGCCAGCGACAGCGGCGGGTATCCGGGTGCCGCCCAGATCGATTCGCCGATCGACCTCGCCGTCACGGATCTGCCGCTGATGCCGCTGGCCACCGCGCTCGATGACGAGTGGGTCGATCTGAAAAGCAGCTGCACGGGCGAGCTCGAGCCCGTGGAGCGTCCGCTCGAAGGCAGCTGCGCGCAGACTGCGACGGCAGAGGACCCCGACGCCTCGCGGGTGCTGGTGATGGGGGACTCCCATGCGCAGCAGCTGATGTCACCCCTCACCGTTCTCGCGGATCAGCAGGGGTGGGGGCTCGTTGCCCTGCTGAAAGGCGGGTGCGCGATCGGCATCGGGGCCCCCACCTGGTCGGCGGCGGGTCCGCCCTGCGACGAATGGCGGGCTGCCGCGATCGAGTACGCGATCAGGGTGCAGCCGGATGCGGTCTACCTGGTCGTGACTCGGGCGACGCCCGCATCTTCCGAGGTGCTCGTCGAGGGTATCCGTGAGATCGTGGACGAGCTCACGGCGCATGGCGTCCAGGTGATCGCCGTGCGCGACAATCCTCGCTTCGATTTCGACATGTACGAGTGCGTGCTGGAGGGATCGGAGGCCGGTCCGGGTGCCGACGCCGCCTCGTGCGACGTTCCCGAGCTCACCTTCGCCGACGCGGACGACTTCGACGATCTGGCGTCGGCCGACGGGGTCGTCGCTGTGGACTACCGTCCCTGGCTCTGTCCTGACGGCGTGTGTCGGGGATCCATCGGCAACATCGCCGTCTACATCGACGACAATCACCTCTCCGACTCGTACGGGCGCACGCTCGCTCCGATGCTCCGGGAGATGCTGAACGTCGGAGAACGCCTCGGAGCCGAAGCGGGCTGACAGGTCACCGGCTGACAGGTTTCGCCGAGTGCGCTGCAGGTAGAGTTGTCTGCTGTGTGCCGCGCGACGCCGTGCGGATGTCAGCCTTGTGGGCAGAAAGCAGCAACATGGATCTTCTTGTCGTCGGGTCGGGCTTCTTCGGCCTCACCATCGCAGAACGTGCCGCGGATGCCGGCCGCAAGGTCACGGTCATCGACCGCCGTCACCACATCGGCGGGAACGCCTACAGCGAAGCCGAGCCCGAGACGGGCATCGAGGTCCACCGCTACGGCGCGCATCTGTTCCACACCTCCAACGCCACGGTGTGGGAGTACGTCAACCGTTTCACGAGCTTCACGAACTACGTGCACCGGGTGTACACGACGCACAAGGGCACCGTGTTCCCCATGCCCGTGAACCTCGGCACCATCAACCAGTTCTTCCAGTCGGCGTACACACCCGACCAGGCCCGCGCGCTCGTCCGTGAGCAGGCGGGGGAGTTCGACGTCAAGACGGCGGCCAACTTCGAAGAGAAGGGCATCGCGCTCGTCGGTCGCCCTCTGTTCGAGGCGTTCTTCCGCGATTACACCGCGAAGCAGTGGCAGACGGATCCGCAGAAGCTCTCGGGCGACATCATCAGCCGCCTGCCTGTGCGCTACACGTACGACAACCGCTACTTCAACGACACGTGGGAGGGACTGCCGACGGACGGCTACACCGCGTGGATCGAGCGGATGGCCGACCACCCCAACATCGAGGTGAAGCTGAACGTCGACTTCTTCGATGAGGCGCAACCGCTGAACAAGAAGGCGACGGTCGGACAGCTGCCGGTCGTCTACACCGGCCCCGTGGACCGCTACTTCGACTACACGGCGGGCGCCCTCAGCTGGCGCACGCTCGACTTCGAGCAGGAGGTGCTGAACATCGGCGACTTCCAGGGCACCAGCGTGATGAACTACCCGGACATGGATGTGCCGTACACGCGCATCCACGAGTTCAAGCACTTCCACCCGGAGCGCAGGGACGTCTACGAGTCCGACAAGACCGTCATCATGCGAGAGTTCTCGCGTTTCGCGAACCGCGAGGACGAGCCGTACTACCCGGTGAACACCCCGACGGACCGCGACGGTCTGCTCACCTACCGCGAGCTCGCGAAGGGCGAGAAGGACGTGCACTTCGGTGGACGCCTGGGCACCTACCAGTACCTCGACATGCACATGGCCATCGGCTCGGCGCTGTCGCTGTGGAACAACTCGCTCTCGTAGACTCGACACCGTGAGTCACGCTGCTGTCGGGGCGCCCGGGACGCCCCGGCGCTATCTGCATTCCCTCTGGTTGCTGTCGGCCCGAGACCTCAAGGTGCGATACGCGACGAGCCTGCTCGGCTACCTGTGGTCGGTGCTCGATCCGCTCGTCATGAGCGTGATCTACTGGTTCGTCTTCACACAGATCTTCAACCGCGACGTCGGCGAGGATCCGTACATCGTGTTCCTCATCAGCGCCCTGCTGCCCTGGGTGTGGTTCAACACCTCTGTGACGGACTTCACGCGCGCGTTCAAGAAGGATGCGCGCCTCGTACGATCCACCGCGATCCCGCGTTCGATCTGGGTCAACCGCATCGTGCTGAGCAAGGGAATCGAATTCCTCTTCTCGCTGCCGGTGCTCGCCGCGTTCGTGATCATCAATCTGCTGGTCGAACAGGATCCGGCGCATACGGTGCAGGTCGGCTGGGGGATCCTCTGGCTGCCGGTCGCGGTCTTCCTCCAGGCCGTCCTCCTCATCGGACTCGGGCTGCTGGTCGCGCCGCTCTGCGTCCTGTTCGTCGATCTCGAGCGCACGACGGCGCTGATCCTGCGGGCGATGTTCTATGCGACGCCGATCATCTACAACGTCACCGACCTCCCCGGCATCTTCCAGACGCTCGGTGCGTTCAACCCTCTCGCGGGGATCTTCATGCTCTATCGGATGCCGTTCTTCCCCGACCAGTGGAACCCGTTCACTCTGCTCGTCAGCGTGGGGATGACCCTGGTGATCTTGGCGCTCGGAGTGTGGACGTTCCGTTCCCTCGAGCGCTCTGTGCTGAAGGAGCTGGGATGACCCTCGCGATCGAGGCTGAGAATCTGGGTGTCCGCTTCCGTCGGAATCGCCGCGGAAGCCGGAACTTCAAGGATCTCTTCGCGGGGTCATCTCGCCGCTCGCGCCCCGGCGAATTCTGGGCGTTGCGCGACGTCTCCTTCTCGGTGCAGAAGGGGGAATCGATCGGCGTCGTCGGCCGCAACGGTCAGGGCAAGTCCACGCTTCTCCGTCTTGTCGCGAAGGTGCTTCTCCCCGATGAGGGTGCGGTGACGGTCCACGGCGGCGTCGCTCCGCTCATCGAGATCACCGGCGGATTCGTGGGAGACCTGACGGTGCGTGAGAACGTCGCCCTGACGGCGGGTCTGCACGGTATGTCGCGCGACGAGGTTGCGCGCCGATACGACGACATCATCGCTTTCGCTGAGCTTGCGGGATTCGAGGACACTCCATACAAGCATCTGTCGAACGGCATGAAGGTGCGCCTGGCATTCTCTGTCGTCTCTCAGCTCGACGAGCCGATCCTGCTGGTCGACGAAGTCCTGGCGGTCGGCGACAAGGCATTTCGGGAGAAGTGCTACGCGCGCATCGACGAACTGCTCGCCGAGGGACGCACTCTCTTCTTCGTGAGCCACCACGAGCGTGACCTCCGTCGGTTCTGCACCCGCGGACTCTACCTCGACAAGGGCGGGCTCGTGCTCGATGGCCCGATCGCGGATGTTCTCGACCGATACAACGCGGACTACAACCGCGGCTGAGTCCGATTGGCGGACGATCTCTCGGTCATTCCCCGAGCTTCTTCTGCTCGACGTGCGCATTGATAGCGTCGAGCTCGGGATGTGCGTCGAGCACCGCCACGATCCCAGCCACGTCCAGCGACGCGGCGCCGTGGTCCTCGATCAGCCTGCGGATCACCGTCAGGTCCTCCGCCGTGTCGAGGGTCACCCGATAGCGCGAGGCATCGACGTCCTGGGTGATCGAATGGAGGCTCGCTCGCGGTGACTCGCCCGCATAGAGATAGGGGGTGACGTGCTCGCGCTCGGCCGGCTCGGTGGCGTTCCTGTCCGCCTCGGCGAGAGCGGCAGCGGAGAAGACCTCGAAGTCGAAACCACGCGGATAGGTGCGCGTGAGCACGTTCGACACGTGGGCGTGAGGATCACCCAGCTCGATGAATCGGCGGACGCCCGCGGAGATCACCGCCGGGTCGATCAGGGGGCAGTCCGAGGTCACCCTCACGACGACATCGAGGGCAGACACAGAAGCCGCCCCCGCGAACCGACTCAGCACATCGGACTCGCTGCCGCGGAAGACCTCGACGCCCCGCGCGTGCCCGAGGGCGGCGAGGGGGTCGTCTGCGGCATTCGACGTCGTCGCGAGGATGATCGGCAGGTGGGTGGCCATGAGCCTGTCGATGTGGTGATCGAGCATCGAGCGGCCGCCGGCCGGGATCAGCACCTTCCCGGGGAGGCGGGTGCTGGTCATCCGCGCCTGCGTGATGATCCCGATCCGCGTCAACGCAGAGCCCTGAGGAGCGACTCGACGACCTGGTCGACCTGGTCATCGCTGAGCTCGGGGTGGATGGGGAGCGAGAGCTCCTCGGCGTAGAAGGCCTCGGCGTTCGGGCACATGCCGCGGAGATACCCGGCATCCGCGTAGACGGGATGCCAGTACACGGGCATGTAGTTCACCTGCACACCGATGCCGTCGGCGCGCATCCGGTCGAAGACCTCTCGCCGGCGTCCGTCGAGGATCCGCACCGGATACAGATGTCGGATCAGTTCGACATCGTCACGCTGGATCGGGGTTCGAACGCCGTCGATCCCGGCGAGAGCCGCGTCGTACCGGCGGGTGATCTCCGCTCGACGCCTCCTGAACGTGTCGAGCCGCGCCAGCTGGGCGATCCCGAGCGCACAGGCGATGTCGTCGAGTCGGTAGTTGTACCCGAACTCATGGACCTCCTGATGCCATGCGCCCTCGGTCGTGACCTCGAAGCGATCGGCGTCCCGCACCAACCCGATGAAGTGGAACTCATGGGCCCTCTGTGCGAGGAGCGGGTTCTTGGCGACGAGCGCGCCGCCCTCGCCCGTCGTGAGGTTTTTCGTGGGGAAGAACGAGAAGGTCGTCAGATCGGCGAGATCGCCGACGGGCCGGCCCTTGTAGCTGCTTCCGATCGAGTGCGCGGCATCGTCGAGGACCAGCGCACCCACTCTCGCGGCCGTGGTCGCGAGCCTGTCATAGTCGGCGGGATGGCCGGCGTAGTCGACGGCGGCGATCACCTTCGTGCGCTCGTCGACGAGTGCGTCCACCGCATCCGGGTCGATCAGCGCGGTGTCCTCCTGGACATCGGCGAACACGATCTTCGCTCCGAGGACCGAAGCCATCGCCGTCGTGGCGATGAACGTCATCGGCGTCGAGACGACGGTGTCGCCCTGCGAGACGCCCGCGGCCGCATAGCCCATGTGGAGCGCCGCGGTACCGGACGTCGCGGTCACCGCCCGGTGTCCTCCGGCGACCTCGCCGAGTCGCGCCTCGAAGGCGGCGACCGCCGGACCCGTCGTCAGCCAGTCGCCTCGGAGCACCTCCACGACGGCCTGGATGTCCTCCTCAGAGATCGACTGCCGTCCGTAGGGCAGCATCGTCAGATCCCCGCCTCGATGATCTCGGAGATCTCCTGCTGCGAGTACCACTGATCGTTGCTGTCCGAGCGGTAGGCGAAGCCCTCCGGCACCGGCACTGCCCCCGCGGGCATCTGATAGCCCCAGGACGCGAGATCGGGCTGGATGATGAAGTACTTCCCGTCGCTGACCGTCACCGCGCGTCGTCCCTCTTCGGGGCTGATCATCTCTTCGTGGAGCTTCTCGCCGGGGCGCAGGCCCACATCGACGAGTTCGGCTCCCGGCACGACGGCGTGGGCGAGGTCGGTGACCTTCATCGATGGGATCCGCGGCACGAGGAGCTCGCCGCCCTGCATGAGCTCGAACGTGTCGATCACCATCTCGACCGCCTGGGGGAGAGTGATGAAGAACCGCGTGCATCGAAGATCCGTGATCGGAAGGGGCTTGCCCTCGGAACCAAGACGGGAGAAGAAGGGGATGACGGATCCACGCGACCCCATGACGTTGCCGTAACGGACCACTGCGAATCGCGTGTCGTATGCCGCAGCGTAGTGGTTGCCCGTGATGAAGAGCTTGTCGGCGGTGAGCTTTGTCGCGCCGTAGAGGTTGATCGGGCTCGAGGCCTTATCGGTCGACAGCGCGACGACTCGCTTCACGCCGGCGTCGATCGATGCCTCGATCACGTTCTGGCTGCCCAGGATGTTCGTCTTCACGAACTCGAACGGGTTGTATTCGGCCGTGTCCACCTGCTTGAGGGCAGCGGCGTGCACCACGTAGTCGACCCCGTGCAGCGCCCGCGCGAGGCGCCTCTCGTCGCGGATGTCGCCGATGAACCACCGCAGTCGAGGGTCGTCGCCGAACTGCTGACGGACCTCGTACTGCTTGAGCTCGTCCCGCGAGAAGATGACGAGACGCCGGGGGTTGATGTGGGTCAGGGCGTGGCGTATGAACGCCTTGCCGAATGACCCGGTGCCGCCAGTGATGAGGATGCTCGCGCCCTCGAGAACCGACACTCTGTCTCCTCAGCGTTGTCGTGATGGCACGGATGCTCGGGTTGTTCCATGCCCGGCCTATCCTATCGGGTGGGTGCACCAGCGCCCCGGAGGAGAGGGACGTGTGATGAGCGGGCGACGGGTCCTCCTGCACTGCAATGCCGGTGTCGAGGCGGGCATGGGACACCTCATGCGCACTCTCACGATCGCGCGCGCAGCGCGGGACCGGGGCTGGACTGCATCGGTGTTCGGCGACGTGGACGCGGTCGGTGCCGAGGTCCTGCGCCGGATGGACCCGGAACTCGAGCTGTTCACCGTGCACGGGGCCGCAGCGAGCCTCGGCGACTTCGCCGAGCTCGGCCGAGGCGCCGATGTGATCCATCTGGACACCTACCGCGATGTCCCCGATCTCTCGCCCCTCGATGTGCTGGTCAGCAACATGCAGGATGGTCCGTTCGGTGTGCGCGAGGCCGACCTGGCCATCGACGCCAACCTCGCGTCTGAACGCACCTTCGCGAGCCCTGAACGCAGCCGGAGCCATCTGGCCGGCATCGACGCGGCGGTCGTTCGCGCTCAGGTGCTCGCTCAGCGAGATGTCCGCCGGGCCCCGGCGGCAGCACCTCGGGTGCTGATCGTGATGGGGGGCACGGATCCTCATGGCGTGACGGCGCGCGTCGTCGACGCCTTCGATCGCATCCCTTACCCGGTCAGCATCACGGTGATCGACCCCCGGCGGCGTCCGGACGTGCTGTCGGCGGCGGGATCCTCGCGTCATGCCGTCGAGGTCCTCGGCTTCGTCGAGGACCTCCCCGCCATCGCCGCGTCCCACGACCTGGCCGTGACGGCCGCCGGCACCTCGGTCTGGGACTTCGCGTGCATGGGTCTTCCCATGGCGCTCGTCTGCGTGGCGGACAACCAGCGAGTGGGTTACCGCGAGGTCGTCGAGCAGGGGCTCGCGGTGGGCTTGGGCGAGCCGCACCACGGGGGATTCGCGGAGCGGATCGGCGCGCTCGCCGATCTCCTCGCTTCTCCTGCATCGCTCGCGGAGACCGCCGCCGAACTGAAACGGGCAGTCGACGGGCTGGGGAGCTGGCGGATCGTGGCGTCATGGGAGCAGCTCCTGACGACCCGCCCGTCGGCCGAGCCTCGTTCCGACCTCGTCGCCCGCGCCGCGACCGTCGACGATGGACCGAAGCTGTTCGAGTGGCGCAATGACCCAGGGGTGCGCCGCAACTCCCGCTCACGCGACGAGCTCGACTGGGGTTCGCACAGCGACTGGCTCGAGCGAAGCCTGCAGAACCCGGACCGCCGACTCCTGATCGTGGAGTCCGACGGGATGCCGATCGCCACCTGCCGCTGGGACCGACGGTCGGCCGACGAGTGGGAGATCTCGATCACGATCGCGCCCGAGAGTCGTGGCCGGGGTCTGGCTGCGTCGGTTCTCCGGGCGGCAGAGAGCGCGCTCGTGGCGCAGCCTCCGGTTCGCGTCGTCGCCACCGTGCACCGCGACAACACCGCGTCCCGACGATTGTTCGAACGTGCGGGCTACCTGCCGCATCTGCCGACTGACGATGCGGGATTCCTCACCCTGGCGCGATGGCGACTGTCGCAGGAAACCGCCTAGAGCACATCCCAGGTCAGCGGGGTGCCGCGTTCGACGTCTCGCGTGAACGTGCGTCCGCTCACCAGGGCGAAGTCATCGGGGCGGAGCCCACCGGCAGGACGGATCGACCGCACGTTCTCGGGGCCCACCGTGTCGCCGGCCCGGACGTCGGCTACGACGAACAGGGACCGTCGAAGGGCGAGGACCGCCTGTTCCTGGGCCGTGGGGCCGAACGACACACCGCTCGTCGACGCGACGCGTGCCTGCTCGGCGGCCACGACGAGGGCGCGGAACTCGTCGGGGGAGAGAGAGAAGTCCGCGTCGACGCCTCCGTCCGTGCGGTCGAGCGTCACATGCTTCTCGATCACGACCGCGCCGAGGGCTGCAGAAGCGACCGCGACGCCGATGCCGAGAGTGTGATCCGACAGCCCCACCGGGACGTCGAAGGCGTTTCGCAGCGCCTCGATGTTGCCCAACCGTGCTTCCTCGGGAACGGCCGGGTAGGCGGCGGTGCAGGCGAGAAGCACCAGCTCGGTGCCGCCGGCGCCGCGGATCGCGGTGACGGCCGCGTCGATCTCGGACAGGGTCGCCATGCCGGTTGACACGATCATCGGCTTGCCGGTTCGGGCGACCTCGCGCAGCAGAGGCAGATCGACGATCTCCGCGGATGCCGTCTTGTACAGCTCCACGCCCAGCTCCTCGAGGAATGAGACCGAGCTCGGGTCGAACGGGGTGGAGAACGGGATGAGTCCGTGGCTCCGTGCGCGCTCGAAGATCGGCGCATGCCACTCCCAGGGCGTATGCGCCTCCTGATAGAGCGAGTAGAGGTTGCGGCCGCCCCAGAGACCGTGGTCGCTCGCGACCTGGAACGCGGGCTTGTCCGAATCGATCGTGAGGGTGTCGGCCGTGTACGTCTGGATCTTGAGGGCGTCGGCACCGGTGGCGGCGACGGCGTCGACGATCGCGAGTGCTCGATCGAGGTCGCCGTTGTGGTTGCCTGACATCTCAGCGATCGTGAACACCGGTGAGCCGACGCCGATGCTCGCCGTGGAGAGCGGGATTGTCTGCGAAGAAGTCACGCCGACAACTCTAGACGCGTCCTGTGCGGACTCACCGCGATGCCGCCGGCGTCGCCGTGCTCGTGCCCTAAGCTGAGGTCTCATGGGGCGTATCTCGGAGCTTGTCGGCGATGACAGGGCGGTGACCGGCGAGGCCGAGTTCTACGACCGACTCCGTCCCCTCGTCACGGCATACGGGCGAGCGGATCCTGTCCGCCGGATCGCGGTCGTCGGCAACCAGCCCCTCGAGCCGTCGGACGAGCGAGCCGAGATGATCGACTCGGCGGACATCGTGTTCCGCGTCAACGGGTTTCGCGTGGATGACCTCGACGGTCCGCCGTCGGTCGGGCGCCGCGCCGATGTCGTGGTCTTCAACCGCGGTGTGCGGCCGACCCCGTGGTTCTTCGAGGGGTATTCCGAGCGCCTCTATCTGATGATCGAACCGGGGCGGCTGCTCTGGGAGAATCCCAAGCTTCCCGCCTTCTGGCCTGCAGATCTCGGGCTCGTGACGATGCCGAACCGCGAGGTGGTGCTGCCTCTCGGAGGGGCGATAGGGGCTGACCCGCGCAGTGGCGGCCAGTGGGCGACGACGGGAACAGTGATGCTGTGGATCGCGACCCGCCTGTTCCCCGACGCCCACGTCGATGCCGCCGGGTTCTCATTCGTGGACTCCCCGGATCAGACGTCCTGGAACCACGCCTACGGAGACCCGTCGGCTGTGGGCGCCGAGCACCGGATCGACTTGGAGTCAGAGCTCCTGCGGGGCTGGATCGATTCCGGCCGTGTCAGCTATCGACGCTGAATAACCCAGACCATCGACAATCACCCGAATGATTGAGGACTGAATGCTGAACCGACTCCGTCGCAGACTGGACGCCGTCGTCGAACGCCGTGTGGATGCGAGAGTGGACGCCCGGCTCCGTGGCGCCGTCGAGCAGTTCGACGCCGCGCAGCGCGACTATGAGGCGCGCCTCGCGGGCACGCAGGCTGATTTCTCGTACATCCGATCCGAGTTCGACCGCATCGCCCCGCAGCTCGCCGCGCTGGAGCAGCGTTTCGAGTGGCTGCGCGTGCGCCTGGATGTGGCTGATCTGGAACCCGACGAGGCGCTCACCCGCGCGCAGGCAGAGCACGAGCGAGCGCGATTGCGCCTCGAACTCGCGGCGCACTACGAAGAGCGTCTGCGTCGCCTCGAGTCCGACTCCGACTGAGGCCGAGCGAACCTGGACGCTGCGGGGGAGTTCAGAGTCCGACGAGGCCGCGGAGCTCGTTCACCGCAGAGCGCGCGCGGTCGACCGAGGTCGGCGCTCCCGAGGACGCCTCGGACTGCAGCGAGCTGAGCGCCTGGCTGTACTCATTCACAGCGGCACTCCATGCGGATTCGATCGACGCGGGGGGAGCGGTCTCGCCGAGACGCTGCGCGTCGGCCTGGAGGCTCGCGATGACCTCGGTCGCGTCCGGCCCGCTGGACTCGCTGACGATCTGCAGTCCCGTCAGCGCATCGTCGAGCCGCCCCTGCACCTGTCCGCGGAAGGCATCGACGGAGGGGTCTGCGACGGGCGGCGGGGTCGTGATCGGCGTCATCGTCGGCTCGGGTTCGGCTGTCGGCTGAGGGGCCTCGGTCTGCGTAGGCGACGCTGACGGGGACGGTGACGTGGATGCCGACGCGGAAGGGGACGGCGACCCGCTGGCACCCGGGCTGGGCGACTCGCCCCGCGGCAGGAGGAAGAACAGCAGCACGCCCACGATGACGAGGGCGGCGACGACGAGTCCGACGATGAGCCAGACGCGGCCGCGGTTGCTGGGCTTGGGGTCCAGAGGGGCCCAACGGAGCTCCGGCTGGGTGGGGTCGGTCATGCTGTCAGTCCTCCAGGGCGGGCATGGGTTTCCAGGAGCGGTCGCGGCCGAGCTTGCCGCCCTCCTTGAGCCCACGGAACAGGTTGCTCGTTCCTCGCACGGTGCGCTCGACGAACAGGAGCCGGATGAGCTCCTTCGCGAAGGTCATCGACGTGCCCAATCCGAACAGCACAGGGTTGTAGTTCCCGTGCACGCGGTAGTAGTTCTTGATGTAGGCCCTGTTGCGCATGATGTAGAAGCGGTAGGCGTTGCTCGAGGCGTTCATGTGGCGGATGCCCATATCCCACTGCTTGATCTCGCGGGTGCGCCGGAGGACGAACTCGTCGACGATCACGGCGGTGGTCTTTCGCGAGGCGAGCCAGCCGTACATCTGGTCGTCCCAGTAGATGAAGAAGCGGTGGTCGGGCAGGCCGATCTGCGTGACGATCGAACGATGGATGAACATGCCTTCGAAGCATCCGCTGTTCATCTCTTTGTAGCCCGACGCATCGAACCCCGACGGCGCGAACGGGATCGGGATGCCCATGCGCTCGGCGATCCGATACTGCCAGTAGAACTCACTGCCGTCGTAGTCGTACCGGCGGCCCTGGATGCTCTTGAACCGCGGGGCCCACTTGCCCATCTTGGCGAGACCGTCCGTCACGACCTCGACGTCGTCGTCCATCATCCAGATCCACTCGGAACCGAGTTCGTACGCCGTGCGCATGCCTTCGCTGAAGCCGCCCGACCCACCGGTGTTCGTCTCCAGGCGCCGGTAGACGACCTCGGTGCCGAGCCGAGGCCGGAAGGAGTCGACGACCTCTGTGGTGTCGTCGGACGAGGCGTTGTCGATGATCACGACGTGGCCCGGCTTCGGGTCCATCGCCGTGATGCTCTCGAGGAGGCCGGTCAGGAGGTGAGACCTGTTGTACGTGACGATGACGATCGTCGCGGAGGCCGGGTCGAAGGGGGCGTGAGTCACGAGGTGCAATCTCCGGAGGCTCGGGGCCCGCAGGGCGCCGCGAGCAGATCCACCCTACCTGGACCGGTTCGGAATCCGCCGAGGGCGCGGCGCGGAGGTCAGCGTTCGGGACGCAGCGTCGGGATCGCTCCGGTGTGCGCGGCATCGATGTTCTCCCGCCACGACCTCGTCTGGCCGGCGCGCAGCGCGCAGAGCACGAGCATGAACCAGCCCGCCCCCACGATGGTGAAGCTCTCGAACATCGACTCCACGGCGAGGGTGACGAGCATGAGCGGGGTCCAGGCGTAGACCACCGATCGCCGCGCGCTCGCGACGAGCCAGGACCGGACGGTGGCGATGCCGCCGAACAGGAGGAAGAGCACGAGGCCGGCTGTGCCCAGCTGCAGCAGGACGTCGAAGTACGCGTTCAGCGCGCTCTGGTGGTGGTCGTCGAGCAGGAAGTTTATGTAGGTGAAGGGGAACTCGCCGCGCGCCCACGCACCGAACCAGCCCCACCCTTCGACCGGCTTGAGGGCGACGAAATCGAGGATCGTGTTCCACAGAGTCGCTCTGATCGAGAAGTCCGAGCCGGCGTCGAGCAGCGCGATGATCGCATGGCGCAGTGCGAATGCGGCAGCGAGAGCGAGGGCGACGAGGACACCGAGCACCCACTGCACGATGGTCCGTCGCTCGGCCGGGGTGTGGCGGACGATGGCGAGAGCGACGGCGACGACGCCGACTGCCGCAGCCAGCACGAGCACGGTGGGGGAGGACGAGAATACTGCCAGCAGCGCCGCAAGCGCGATCGAGGGGATCGCGATGCGAGCGGTCAGCGACTGCGACCGCCACTCCACCACGAACGTGATGAGTGCGATGACAGTGACGAACCCGAGCATGTTCCTGCTGCCGAAGATGCCCTGCACAGGTCCGCCGACGGCCAGGTCTCCCTGGATGCCGAGGAAGATGAAGGGCGTGTCGAGCAGGACGCCGGAGAGGATCTCCAGGCCCAGCGAGACGAGGAGGAGCAGCCTCAGCGCATCGCCCAGGGCGCGGACCGTCTGGAGAGTGTCGCGGATGTGGCCGACGGTGATCGCCAGGAACGCGAAGCCGAAGAGCTCCATCCAGCCGAATGCGGTGTCTGATTTGTCGGTCGTCCACACGATGCTGACCGCGGCCCACGCGAGGAAGGCCAGCAGCGAGGACGGAGCGATCCGCAGCAGCGACAGCTCTTCTCTGCGCACCCACAGGATCCCGGCGCCGACGACGCAGAGAACCGCGATGATCGTCGCCAGGGTGACCGGTGAGGCGATGTGCTCGATCGCGAACGACGAGAAGACCGCGGTGAGGACCGCGATCGTGTACGCGCGGGCGAACTCGGCCGAACCGAGCAGATCGCTCAGACGACGTTCGGGCGTCACGGAACCCGCCGGCTTCGCTCGCCGCGCTCGATCACACGCTCGCGTTCGCCGACGCCGACGAGGGGCACGACCTTGATCTTGAAGGAGAGCAGGACCAGCAGCATCCAGCCCCAGAGCATGATCGGAGTCGATTCCGTCAGGCCCTGCACGAGCAGCACGACAGTGAAGAGACTCGGAAGCAGAGTGATCGCCGAGTAGTCGCGATCCGACTTCAGATCCCAGCGCGGGCGGTCGATGGCGAAGAACCACGAACGCCAGAGCAGGCTGAGATAGGCGAGACCGATGAGGAGGACTCCCACCACGCCGAGCTGCAGCAGGACGTCGAGCCACATGTTGTGCGCATGGAACACCGTGATTCCGTGATCTTCGATCCACCCGGCGAAGGCAGGATCGAAGGGGACCCAGGGGCTCGAGAACCCGTTGCCGAAGATCGGATGCTCGGCAGCCCGCGCGAGGACCTTGTCCCAGATCCTGTCGGAGCGCCCGGTGAGGTCTGCGCTGCGCCCGATGAGGGCGAACAGGGGCTCACGCAGGAGCCACACGGCGGATCCGACGATCACGGTGCCGCCGATGAACAGCACGTACAGCCTCGTTCGCGCGCCCGGGGACTTCGCACGGCGCATCAGCAGGGCGACGACCAGAACCGCGGCGGCAGCGGCGGCGCACACGTATGCCGTCGCGGATCCGGCCCTGATGAGGAAGTATCCGGCGAGGAGGGTCCAGAGTGCGAGAGTGGTGCGCCAGCGCGTGCGTGCGGCGAACAGCACGCCGAAGGTGAGTATCGCGAACAGGCAGACGATGGCGAGCACGTTGGAGTTGCCGACGATGCCCTGGATCCGGCCGCCCTCCAAGAGGTTGCCTCGGACCCAGTACCAGTGGGCATTGGTCTCGCCGTCGGGCCGCACGAAGAAGTTCGGCAGGATCGGGGCGTGGACCACGAGGGCGACCCACAGTTCGAGTGCGAGGGACAGGCCGAGGATCCACTTGAACGCTGACGCGAGCGCCCGCACGATCTCGTGCCAGGTGAGCACGTGGACGATGAAGAGTGCGTTCACCGTGACGGTGGCGAGCAGGACCCAGGTGATGATGGTCGCTCCGCGCCACTGGGACCATGCGATCGAGAGCAGAGCCAGCGTGGTGTACGCGACGGCGGCCCAGGGCAGACGACGCCACGCGAACGCGGCCGGTTGCCGACGGGCGACCATCGGAACGCCGATGGAGAGCGTGGCGATCAGGAACACGACGAGGGTGATGAATGCCCCGACCTCGCCCACGAGGTTGTACACCGCCGAGTGCGCGAAGGTGGCGAAGAGCACCAGGCCGATGTACCCGCGCAGCAGAAGATGCCCCGTGGACTCGCGCTCAGGGGCGGCGGGCGGGGCGGCGACCGGGTGCTTCGTGTATTGCGCCATCGCGTTCAGGCTACCGCGCGGAAGTCGGGAGTCACCGGATGGGGCGGTCGTGGCACGGCGGGTTCAGCTGCCAATACCCTGGTGGGATGCTGCTCAGTCTCTCGAATGTGCCCCGCGACTATGCCTGGGGATCCCCGACGCTCCTGGCCGACCTGGAAGGCCGCACTCCTACGGGTGCACCGGAGGCCGAGGTGTGGTTCGGCGACCACCCGGGAGATCCTTCCGACGTCGAGGGCGGAGGGACGCTGGATGCCGTCACCGGCGGTTCGTTGCCCTACCTGCTCAAGCTGCTCGCGGCCGCATCGCCGCTGTCCATCCAGGTGCACCCCACCATCGAGCAGGCGAGAGCCGGATGGGCGAGAGAGTCCACGCTCGCCGCCGAGGATCCGAGTCGCAACTACCGCGATGACAATCACAAGCCCGAGCTGATCGTCGCGCTGAGTGACCGCTTCGAATCGCTGAGCGGTCTGCGCCCCGTCGGCGACACGCTGCGTCTGCTGCGCGAGTTGGAGCAGAGCGTCGGGGTCGAGGAGCTCGCTGATCGTCTCAGCGGTCAGGGCGACGTCCTTCGCGACACGATCGGCTGGCTGCTGTCCGGCGATGCGCAGTCGGTGGTCGACGACGTCGTCGCCTCGGTGAGCGCGGCCGCAGCCTCCGCGTCGGGGGAGTGGGCCGAGACTCTCCGCGGTGTGGCCGCGATCGCGGAGACCTATCCGGGAGACCCCGGTGTGGTCGTGGCCCTCCTGATGAACCACGTGGTGCTTCGCAGGGGCGAGGGCATCTTCCTGCGGGCCGGGCTCCTGCACGCTTATATCGCGGGCCTCGGGGTGGAGATCATGGCGGCGAGCGACAACGTGCTGCGCGGCGGTCTCACGCCCAAGCGCATCGACGTGCCCGAGCTGCTCTCGGTCCTCGACACGACGACGGGCGAGGTGCCGGTGCTGCGGCCGACGGCGGAGGGTGCGATCACGGAGTACCCGGTGCCCGTCGCAGACTTCTCGCTGAGACGTGTCGAACTCGACGGCCAGGACGTCGTGCTGGACATCGGCGGACCGACCATGGTCCTCGCGACCTCTGGTCGTGTCAGGGTGGGCGAGGCCGACGGTGGATTCCGTGACATCCCGGTCGGAACCGTCGCGTTCGCATCCCCGGACGTGACACGACTGACGGTCGGCGGTCAGGGCGAGGCATTCATCGCATCGCCCGGCGATCCCGCCTCCGCGCGCTGACTCTACCGACGCACGCGCGACACGCCGTACGGAGGTCAAGAACCTTCAAGACTGGATTGAGGGTTTACGATCCGCGACTTGACCGATGGGAATCACACGGGTGTAATTAGTTGAGCACGGCCCGCCGAGGGGGCGGAATTTAGGGGTTGGAGAGCGAGATGACGGGTTACCGTTCAGACGTACCGGAGAACTGGTTCGTCGATCCGATCAACCTCGGTGTCCCCGGGGTTCGCAAGGTCGAGAACGACGATGACAATGCGCTCGCATGGCAGAGCGATGCGTTGTGCTCGCAGACGGATCCCGAGGCCTTCTTCCCCGAGAAGGGCGGATCGACCCGCGACGCCAAGAGGATCTGCACCTCGTGCGACGTTCGCGGCGAGTGCCTCGAGTACGCGCTCAACAACGACGAGCGCTTCGGAATCTGGGGCGGTCTGTCCGAGCGCGAGCGCCGCAAGCTCAAGCGTCGCGCAAGCTGATCCGGCAGCGCGTCGACTGCGTTCATAGCTTCGCGGCCACGCCGGGACGGGTGCCCCGCCGATTCCTGTCCCGCGCATAGGCTGACCAGGTCATGCCAGCCCGAGTTCACGCAATCATCGTCGCGCGCCCCGGTTCCTCCGCCCGCGCGCAGCTGCTCCGCACACTCGATGCGTTGCGCTCCCAGACCACACCCGTAGCGGCGATCACCCTGGTGATGTGCGGCGATGCGGCCTCGGCTCGCGAGAGCGAGGCGGTGTCCAGCGCGGTCGAGGGCATCATCCAGGCACGCGGCAACACCTCGTTCGCGGATGCCGTCGAGCTCGCCAGGCCCCGCGTCCTCGAGGGGAGTGCCGTCTGGCTCTTGGCTCAGGACACGGCTCCGCATCAGCGAGCGCTGGAGCGCCTGGTCGGCACTCTCGAACGATCTCCGTCCGCAGCGATCGTCGCGCCCAAACTCGTGCAGACCGACAATGACCGAGAGATCGTCTCTCTGGGCGTCAGCATGACGACTCTGGGGCGGTCGGTGGAGCTGGCCGGTGGCGAGCTCGACCAAGGACAGCACGACGCCAGCGACGACGCGCTCGGTGCGGACATCCGCGGAATGCTGATCCGCGGCGAGGTCCGTGATGCGCTGCGTCCGGACCCCGCGCTCGCGGGAGCCGACCTGGGCCTCGACCTCGGAGTCCGTGCCCGCCTCGGCGGCGGACGCGTCGTCCTCGCGCCGTCGGCGCGCGTATCCGTGTCGCCGGACGGACCGGGGACACTTCCGACCGCGCGGGGGAGGCGTGCGTTCGCGACCCGACTCGCTCAGCTGCACCGCCGCCTCGCTTACGCCCCTGCGATCTCCGTGCCGCTGCACTGGCTCACTCTGCTTCCTCTCGCGCTGTGGCGATCCATGACCGACCTGATCGGCAAGCGGCCGGAAGCTGTCGCGCCCGAATGGGCGGCTGCCGTGACGGCTATGTTCCGGTTCGGCGCGATCGCGCGTTCTCGTTCTCGCATCCGCTCCTTCCGCACCTCGAGCTGGTCGAGCATCGCGCCGCTGCGCGTGAGCAGTTCCGATCTTCGTCGTCGGCTGGACGACGGCCACGGCAGCGAGGGCGGAGCGATCAGTGAGCTCCGGTTCTTCTCGGGTGGTGGCGCGTGGGCGGTGCTGGGCGCTCTCGTCGTCAGCATCGCGACATTCACCACGATCCTCGCGTGGCCGGTGCTCGGCGGCGGTGCGCTGCTTCCTCTGCGGGCGACGGTGGGAGCGCTGTGGACTGACGCGGCCTGGGGCCTGCGCGGTCTCGGGGTCGACGTCGTCGGCCCAGCAGATCCCTTCTCCGGAGTGCTCGCTGTGCTCGGCTCCCTCTGGCCGGCCGCCCCGTCCTTCTCGCTCGTGCTCCTCTGGGTGCTGGCGCTGCCTCTCGCTGTGCTCGGCGGCTGGTTCGCGGCCACGCGTGTGACCGATCGTGCGGGTCTGCGCATCTTCGGCGGAATCGTGTGGGCGCTCGCTCCCACCTTTCTCACCGCGCTCGTCGACGGTCGTCCCGCCGCTGTGCTGGTGCACCTGCTCCTGCCCTGGCTCTTCCACGCCGGGGCGGTGGCTCATCGGTCGTGGGGTGCGGCAGGCGCGACGTCGCTCCTCTTCGCCGCGGTGACGGCGTGCGCGCCCTCGCTCGCCCCCGCACTCCTGCTTCTGTGGGTCGTGGCGCTCGGCATCACCCTCGCCGGTGCTCGTGTTCGCGGGGCCGTCCGTCTGCTCTGGGTGCCGGTTCCCGCCGTCGCGCTCTTCGCCCCGCTCGTGGTCTGGCAGCTCGCCCACGGAGACATCCTCGCGGTGCTCGCGGATCCCGGTTCGGTCTGGGCCGGTCCGCAGGCGACGGCTGATGCCGCAGGCCGGCTCGCAGTGGCCAGCGGCTTCCCCAGCGGTGACATGGCAGGGTGGGCGACGAGGCTCGGCCCCGAACTCGCGCCGTGGGTCGGAGTGCTGCTCGCCCCGCTCGCGCTTCTGGCTCTCGCATCAGCGGTCGCTCCGCGCTGGCGAGCCGGAATCACGCTTCTGCTCGTGGCGCTCTCCGGCTTGGCCACCGCTTTCCTGGCAGTGGGAGTCGCCGTGTCCTTTGCTCAGGGCGTGCCTGTCGCGATCTGGCCGGGTTCCGGTCTCAGCCTGGCCTGGATCGGCGTCGCCGGAGCTGCCCTCGTGACGCTCGACACAGCAGTGACGATGCCGCGGGCCCGTGTGCTCAGCGCCGCCGTCGCCGGACTCGCGATCGCCGTGTGCGCGATCCCTGCCCTGGCGGCGGTCCACTGGGAGAAGTCAGAGCTTCGCGACGGTCCTGCATCGACACTGCCGGCGTATGTGGCAGCTCAGGCCGGCGCCGACCGTCAGATAGGAACACTCGTGCTCACCCCGCAGAACGACGGCGGACTCGCGACCGAGGTCGCGTGGGGCGGAAGCGAGACGCTGAGCGCTCAGACCACGATCCTGTCGACAGCGACCGAGCTGCGCGGCGCCGACCTCACGACGCTCGCGGTCGATCTGCTCTCGGCCCGGGACTTCGATGCCGCCGACGAGCTGGCTCAGACCGGGATCTCGTACGTCCTGCTGGCGCAGGTCTCGGGTGAGGAGTCAGACCGTGCTCGCTCTCTCCGCACGGCGGCGGTGACGTCGCTCGACCAGCGAGCCGGCTTCGTCCAAGCCGGCTCGACCGACCGCGGTGTCCTCTACAGGCTCGAGGCCGACGCCTCACCGAGGGCACCGCTCTCGACCGCTCAGCAGACGACGGCGCGCCTCGTGACCACCATTCAGCTCGTGCTCGTGCTTGCAGCGCTGCTGCTCTCCATCCCGACCCGTGCGTCGCGACGAGCAGCCCGCGCTCGGTCGCGGATCGTAGGACGAGCACCGGAAGAGCCGCTCGTGCTGCCGCGACACCCCGAGGACCGCGACGGAGCCGTGGAGCCGCACGGCGATCCCGAAGCCCCTGAGTCCGCCGGCGCCGCCGACGCCGCCGACACCGCGCCCTCGGACGGGCCCGAGGCGGATGCGGCACTCGAGGCGGATCCGTCGAACGAACAAGGTGAGGGGGAGCGGCGATGACCCGCAACCGCGCATTCCGGGTAGCGGCGACCGGTGCTCGGGTCCTGACCGGCGCCGTCGTGGCAGGAGCATGTGTCGTCGGTGTCGTCGTCGGCATCACGGCGCCGTGGCCCACCGTCACGCATGAGCCTGCTCAGGCGCAGGTGGCCCCGCTGCCGGGCGATACGGTTCTCGTCTGCAACGGCGACCTTCGCGCTGTCGGTCGCGATCCCTCCAACCCTCTCGAGATGGTGTCGGCGGCGTCTCCTCAGCTGACATCCGAGGGGTCGTCCGGGCGACCGGAATCGAGTCCCCTCCCTGCGCGGGACCTCGCCGACGGTGGATCCGCTCAACGCCTCGTCGGTGCGGTCGAGGGACGCCAGGCGCCGCTTCTCGGCGCCACGGAGTCGGTCAGCGTGCAGGAGGCGGACCTGTTCGGTCTCGCCGCGGCACCCTGCCGTCCGGCGGGCATCGAGTCGTGGCTCATCGGCGGCACCGTCGCCACCGGGACCGAGGATCTCATCGTTCTCACGAACCCTGGCGTCGTGCCCTCCACCGTGTCTCTCGGCGTGTTCGGGTCGGTGCGGGCGTCCAGCACCGTGATCGTCCCCGCGGAGTCGCAGGTGGCGCTCGCCCTGTCATCGATCGCCGCCGGATCGGACTTCCCGATCGTCAAGGTGACCGCGACAGGCTCGCCCGTGCGCGCTGTACTCCAGTCATCGCTCACGCGGACCCTCGATCCCTCCGGCGTCGACCTCCAGGACGCCGTCCCCGCCGCTCAGCGACAGCCGGTGCTCCCGGGTATCCAGGTCTTCGAGAACCAAGGCGACAATGCAGACATGGCGGTGCTGCGGCTGATGTCGCCGGAGGATGACACCCAGGCAGTCGTGACGGTCAGAGAGGTCGGCGCCTCCGCGATCGCCGACGAGTTCACGGTCCCGCTCTCCGCCGACACCCCGACGGAACTGTCGCTCTCGGCGCTCGCTCCGGGCGACTACACGATGAGCATCGATGCGGAGAACCCCGTGCTGGCCGCTGTGCGGCAGCAGGACGGCGGCGGGCCGCAGGACGACTTCGCCTGGGTCACGCCGGCGCCGGAGCTCGAGGACGACGTGTACGTCGCGGTTCCCGACGGGCCGAGCCCTCGCCTCGTGCTCGCCAACACCGAGGATTCCGATGCGACGGTGCAGGTCGCCGCAACATCCGGCGGAGAACCGGTCGAGGTCACGGTCCCCGCCCACTCGTCGGCGTCGGTCGACGTGACGCCGCGAACCGTGTACTCGCTGTCGACCTCGGCATCGGTGCATGCATCGGTGACTATGAGCGCCGCGGGTGCGCTCGCGGTCTGGCCCGTATGGCCGGCGGCCGGTGCGCAGCAGAGCATCACCGTCTATCCGTGATCGGCGGGTCGGCGAGGACCGTGGAAGAGGTCAGTGCTCGTGGCCGCCGAGGTCCCAGGGCTCGCGGCCGACGTACTCGGCCGCGGCTCTGAAGACGGCGCTCTCGATCGCCATCCTCCGGTGAGCGGAGTCGTCGTGTCCGGGCGGCAGCAGCCGTTCGATCGGAAGCCGGAAGAGCACGATGCGTGCTTTCTCGTGATCGAGATACCAGCGCGGCACTTCTTCTGCGGCTTCGAACGCCGGCATGGCGCCGATCTCGAACCGTACTTCCTGCAGCTCGGGCCAGGTTCCTCGCAGGAACTCGACCGCGGTGCCGACGGTCAGATCGAACCGGTCGATGCGCCCGTCGAGAGGGGCGAGCGGAGGGCGGACCACCTCGCTGCGTCCGAGTCGACCGTGACGTCCGTGTCTGGCCCCGCGGCGGGGTGCGTCGGAGGTGCGGGAGCGGCGGGGCATAGCGAAAGTCTAGGCCGAGTCCGATGGACGCGGCGGCGCGGCATCCGCTCATCCGGTGACCATGGACGTAGCCTGGCATGAATGGATGAAAGACTCTGCTCCAAGGTCGGCTGCGCGCGCGAGGCCGTGGCCACTCTCACCTATGACTACGGCGATCAGATGGCGGCGCTCGGGCCGCTGGGCATGGCTCGCCACCCGAACGCGCACGATCTGTGCGCACAGCACGCGGACCGTCTGTCCGTCCCCGCGGGATGGCTCGTGGTCCGGCACGAGGCGCTTCGCGCCTGATATACAGTCGGCACCGCCGAGTGGGACACGCCGCCTCGGGGCGGGCGACGGTTCGACTCATGCCGATACGCTGACCGCGGATGCGCCAGGGCGGCGCCGCCGGAAAGGCAGCCGTGATCGTGTGGCGACGCTGGATCTTCCCTCTTCTTCTCGTTCTCGTCTTCGGCGCGTGCGCTGCGGCTCTCGTGAAGATCGCGTTCTTTCCGGACGCCTCAGAGGCGATGGTGAGTCCCGAGTCGTCGATCGTGGATCCCGTGATCCCGGTCGAACGGGGATCCGTCGTGAACGCTCTCACTCTGAGCGGCAACGTCGCTCGCGATGACGCGTTCCCGGTGCGATCCGAGATCACCGGCACCGTCATCGCGGTGCATGTGTCCGACGGCGCGACCGTCGCGGCGGGGCAGAAGCTCTTCACGATCAGGCAGGACGAGCCGAAGAAAGATGTGGACGTCGTCGCATCCGAGGCGGGCGACGTCTCGGAGATCGCGCTTGTCAAGGGACAGGCGACGTCCACCGGAACCGAGATCTTCACGCTCACGCCCGCGCGCTACCACCTGCTCGCAACCGTCGAGCCGGTGCAGCTGTATCGCCTGGTGAATGCGCCGGCGGATGCATCGGTGACCATCACCGGGGGACCCGCCCCGTTCGTGTGCACGGGAGTGCGGGTGCAGGTGAGCGCCGAGGGCACAGCGAGCGTCCGATGCGCCGTGCCTGGCGACCAGGTCGTGTTCGCCGGTCTGCCGGCGACGCTGGATCTGGCACTCGGGCAGGTCGACGACGCCCTGGTGGTGCCGGTCACCGCGGTGCAGGGTGGTGCGGGCACGGGCAACGTCTGGGTCGATGCCGGCGATGGCACTGAGCCGGAGGAGCGCGCGGTCGAACTCGGTGTGAACGACGGGGCCATGGTCGAGGTGGTCTCCGGGCTCGAAGAGGGCGAGTCGATCCGACAGTTCGTTCCCGGATTCGTCGCCCCGGTCGAGGAGGTCTGCTACGAAGTCTCTCCGGGAGTCGAGCAGTGCGACAGCGGGGTCAGCTGGTGACGCTCGTCGCGCTGAGCGATGTGACGAAGAGTGTGCGGCTCGCCGACGACTCGGAGCTCGAGATCCTGCGAGGGATCACTCTGGAGGTGAGCGCGGGCGATCACGTCTCGATCGTCGGCAGGTCGGGCTCCGGCAAGTCGACGCTGCTGAACATCCTCGGGATGCTCGACGCCCCGACCACCGGCTCCGTATCGTTCGAGGATCGGGAAGTGCGGCGGATGCGGTCGGGGCGGTTGGACCGGCTGCGCGGCGACAACGTCGGCTTCGTGTTCCAGCAGTTCAATCTGCTCCCGGGGCGCACCGCGCTCGACAACGTGATGATGCCTCTCGGTCATGCGCGCGGGCGTCTGTTCTGGAACAGGAGGCAGATCGCCGCCGACATGCTGGAGAGAGTCGGCCTCGGTCACCGCATCGAGCAGGTCGCCGATCGGCTCTCGGGAGGGGAGCAGCAGCGAGTCGCTATCGCGAGGGCTCTCGTGCGCAGGCCCGTGCTGATCCTCGCGGACGAGCCGACCGGAGCACTCGACATCGACACCGGCGCCTCCGTCATGTCATTGCTCGACGAGGTGGCGACCGAGACCGACGCGGCGCTCGTGACGATCACGCACGACCTCCATGTGGCCGCTCGCGCCCGACGGCACTACCGACTCGACGCCGGGGTCCTCGAGCCCGCGGACCTCAGCCGTGCCTTCGAGGCCTCGACTCTCGCGGCGTCCGTGCCCTCGGCAGCGGTGTCGACGCCCGACAGCATGCCGGCCATGCCGTACTCGCGTCGCGGGGCAGCGTCGTGACCGGCATCCTCGGTGCGCTCTCGGACGCGTGGGCGGAGATCCGAGTCCACAAACTGCGTGTGCTTCTCAGCCTGATCGGCATCGCGGTGTCGGTGGCAGCCCTCACCGGGGTCGTCGCCGTCTCCGAATACCAGCGTCAGTTCCAGGCCGAGCAGTCGGATCGCTGGGGAGGCAGGGCGGCGACGCTGGTCGTAACGGTCAGCAGCGACGACGGCGCACCGGTCGACTTCGACGCCTTCGACGAACGGTTCTCGCGCGTCACCGAGCGGTTCGAGTTCAGCCACACGGCTCGGATCGCGCAGGGCATGGTCGTCCCGGTGCAGCTTCCGGACGGCATCATCGACGTCAACTCGCGATTGATCGACCCGCTCTACTCCGAGATCCACCGTGAGCAGCTTCTCGTGGGTCGATGGATGCGGGATGCGGATGCCGACGCGCTCGCACCTCCCGTCGTGATCACGGAAGCGCTGTGGGACCGTATCGGTCGTACGCCCGTCGTGGATCATCCGATTCTCACGCTCGCGGGGCCGGCGGGAGGCACGTACCAGGTCGTGGGCGTCGTGCCCCGCCAGGGGTTCGGAGACGAGGAGCTGCGGGTCGACATCCTCTACGACGCGTACCGTGCCCGCGTTGATGCTCTGCCGGAGGGGGCCTGGCCGCAGTACGAGGTCTGGCTCGGACAGGGGCAGGTCGACGAGATCGCTCCCGTGCTCGCCATGGATCTCCGAGCCGGGCTTCCGGACGGGCAGACGGTGTCGGTCAGCCGCTCGGACTGGGCCGCTCAGCCGGGTGCGCTGGATGCCCAGGCGACCTTCGAGATGGTCACCGGCGGCATCGCGGCCGTGATCCTCGCACTGGGAGCGCTGAGCCTGATCAACATCCAGCTCGTCGCGATGAGGCAGCGAGTGCGTGAGATCGGTGTGCGTCGCGCCTTCGGCGCCACCTCGGGCCGCGTCTTCTTCTCCGTCTTCCTCGAGAGCCTCGTCGCGACGACGGTGGCGGGACTCGTCGGCATCGCGATCGTCGTCGCCGTGCTCCGCTCGGACTGGGTCGTCACGTCCCTGTTCTACGGGATCCAGGACGTTCCCCCGTTCCCGATGCGTGCGGCCTTCGTGGGGCTCGCCGCATCGATCCTGGTCGGTGCTGTCGCCGGCTTCATCCCTGCGCTGGTAGCACTGCGGGTGAAGGTGATCGATGCGATCCGATTCTGACGGCATCGCGGCGGAGAGAGGCGGAAGCGTTCAGACGCCGACGCGTCGACCGGTGAGCTTCTCCGCTCGGCGGTCGGCGTTCTCCAGCGCTCTGCGCTCCCGCTCGCGCCGCAGCACGGTGATGCCGATGAGCGCCACCTCCGGGGCGGCCTGAGGCAGCGGGGAGACGAATGGCGATGCCTCCGCGAGGAGGTCCTGTGCCACGCGCGCGCGCGCTGTCGGGACCATCCGCGGAGCGCTCTGCAGGAACTGCGAGATGCGGCGCGCGAGGCGGTCGGGGAGGCGCGCGACATCGGCGATCTGCGACCACCCGGCGAGCATCGGCGGAAGCACGGGGACGCTCGGGATGAGCTGGGGAGTGCGTACGCGCTGGCTGTAGGTGCCGGCGACCATGTCTCCGAGTCGCTGTGAGCGGGCGCTGAAGGCACCGGCGAGCACGGCGATGCTGCCGAGCGTCATGTAGATCTCCAGGACGCCGAGGAGCGCCCTGATGAAGGCATGGCGGAAACCGGTCGCGCCACCGTCGAGTCGGACGATCCGCCCCCCGACGGCGAGCTTGCCGAGGCTTCGGCCCTTGAGAGCGACCTCCATGGTGATCGGCAGCACCACGAAGCTGATCACGATCGAGGCGATCAGGGCGATCGTGTCTGTCGCCTGGGTCAGGACGCCGATGTCGAGGAGCCAGATCCGCAGGAAGATCGTCGACAGGAACACCGCGAGGCCGACCAGAAGGTCGATGATCGCGCCCGCGGCTCGCAACACGAAGCCGACCGGCTGCACGTCGATCGCGACGGCCTCGCCGGACAGGACCTCGTCGGATGCATCGAGCGCGGCGGACATGAGTACAGTAAATCAGGTGGATGCCGATGCGCTGACCGATGCACGCCGCGCCGAGTGGGAGCGGCTCGATCAGCTGAGTCGTGCGCGGCTCGACGGCGCGGGCGTCGACGAGCTGATCGTCCGATACCGCGCGGCATCCGCCGATCTCGCTGAGCTCAAGACCTCGGTGGGGGAGTCGCCTCAGGGCGCGTACCTCTCGACGATCCTCGTGCGCGCGCGGCTGCGACTCACCGGAGCGTCCGACAGCATCCTCACCCAGACCGCCCGATTCTTCTCCCTTCAGCTGCCCGCCGCGCTCTATCGACTGCGCTGGACCACGCTCGTGATCGCGGCAGCCTTCATCGCGATCGTCGTCGGGACGGCGACGTGGATCTCCGCAGATCCCGCACTCCTCGCGACTGTCGGCCCGCCCGACCTGCTCGAGCAGTACGCCGACGAGAGCTTCACCGGCTACTACACCGAGAACCCGGCCGCGGTGTTCATGGGCATGGTCTGGTGGAACAACGCCTGGATCGCCCTGCAGTGCGTGCTGTTCGGCATCACCGGGATCTGGCCGATCAACGTCCTCGTGCAGAATGCGATGGGTCTGGGTGTATCGGGCGCCGTCATGGCCGCACATGATCAGGTCGATGTGATGATCCTCTACATCCTCCCGCACGGGCTCCTCGAGATGACGTCGATCTTCGTCGCGGCCGCGGCCGGTCTGCATCTGTTCTGGTCGTGGGTCGCACCGGGGCATCGCTCGAGGGGTGAGTCTCTCGCGTCCGAGGGACGCTCGCTCGCGACGGTGGCCATCGGACTCGTCTTCGCGCTGTTCGTATCCGGACTGATCGAGGGCTTCGTGACGGGGTGGGCGCTGCCCTGGCCGGTCAAGATCGGCATCGGCGTCGCAGCGCTCGCCGCGTTCCTCATCTATATGCTCGTGATCGGCGGTCGTGCCTATCACCGCGGCCAGACCGGGGACCTCGTCGAGTACGAGGCAGGCACCCCCAGGCTTCTGGCCGGCTGACTCTCGGCGGCTCGGCGGCTCGGCGGCTCGGCGGCTCGGCGGCTCGGCGGCTCAGAGGCGCCCGGCGGCCTTCAGCTCCAGGTACCGGTCCGCGATCCTCGGAGGCAGAGACTCCGGGTCGGCCGCGATCGCCTCGCCTCCTGCGCGCCGCACCGCGTCGGCGACATTCTCCGCGTCGCGCATCGTGTGTTCCGCCGCCGCAGCGAGGTAGATCTCCTCTCGAGATCCGCGCTGCACCGCCAGATCCGCGATGCCGTCGTCGGTGACCGACCCCACGAGGATGGACGTCGCCCTGCTGGCGTCGGGGAACGCGCCGAGGAACCCGCGGGCCGACTCGGCTGCATCCTGGGCAGTGAGCACCACGATGAGCGACGGACGGGTCGTGAGCGTGCGCACCGCGGCGAAAGCGCCCGGCCAATCGGTGTCGACGAGACGCGCGTGCACCGGGGCCATCGCATCGCTCAGGGCAGGGAGAAGCGCTGTTCCCTCCACGCCCGTCACGCGCGCCCGTACGACGCGGTCGTACATGAGCAGATGCACGTGGTCGCCCGCACGTGCGGCGAGGGCCGCGAGCAGAAGCGACGCCTCGAGGGCGGCGTCGACCCTGGTGCCGTCGCCCACGCGCGCCGCAGCCGTGCGGCCGGTGTCGATGATGATCACGACGTGGCGGTCCCGCTCGGGTCGCCACGTCCTCAGCATCGTGGTTCCGGCGCGAGCGGTGGCCCGCCAGTCGATCGATCGCACGTCGTCCCCTCGGACGTACTCGCGGAGAGAGTCGAACTCGGTGCCCTGGCCGCGCACCTGGATGCTCGTGTTCCCGTCGAGCTCCCGCAGACGAGCGAGGCGAGAGGGCAGGTGCTTCCGCGACGAGAACGCGGGCAGCACCCGGATCGTCCCGCGCACGAGGTGACGGGCCTGCCGTCCGGCGAGGCCGAGCGGACCGAGCGAGCGGATCATCACGAACTCGCTCACGAGCTCGCCGCGACGTCGTGGGAGCAGGGGAATGGCGACGCGGCGTCGTTCACCCGGCGGGACGCTGAGTCGTTGACGGGCCCCGCCCGCCCCGGCAGTCGGCTGCCAGGCGTCACGGATGAGCGCGTGGAGCGTCCGAGGGCCCTGGTTCTGCAGCGCGACGCTCACCGGGACCGGCTCACCGATTCGGGTGCGTGCCGGCACGCGCCTGGTCACGACGACGGATCGCGGGTTCGGGGCCAGCAGCACATCGAGGACGATCAGCAGGACGCAGAGCAGCACCCAGATGCCGAGTGCGGCATAGGGCGGGAAGTCCGCCAGCCCGGCGAGGACGAGCGGGACGATGCCGACGGCGACGGCAAGCGCGAGACGGCCGGTGACGAACACCTAGATCGGCACCCTGGTCTGCTGGACTACGGACGTGAGCACGGCATCCGCAGACACGCCCTCCATCTGGGCGTCCGGGCGGAGCTGCAGCCGGTGCCGCCAGACCGGCACGAGCATGGTCTGCACGTGATCCGGCGTGACGGCGGAGGACGCGTTGAGCCACGCCCACGCCTTCGCGGCGGCGAGCAGACCGGTGGAGGCGCGTGGGCTCGCGCCGAGCTCGACCGAGGGTGACTGCCTCGTCGCCCTCGCGAGGTCGACGACATAACCGAGGACGTCATCGGTGACCTCGACGCGTCCCGCTGCATCCTGAGCAGCCCGGATCTCGTCCGCGGAAACGGCGGCCTCCACTCCGGTGAGCTCGCGCGGCGAGAAACCGGAGGCGTGCCTGCGCAGCACGGACACCTCGGCATCCCGCTCGGGCATTCCGACGACCAGCTTCATCAGGAAGCGGTCGAGCTGAGCTTCCGGCAACGAATACGTGCCTTCGTGCTCGATCGGGTTCTGGGTCGCTGCGACCAGGAAGGGGTCGGGCAGAGCTCGGCTGACACCGTCGGCCGACACCTGGCGCTCCTCCATCGCCTCGAGCAGGGCAGCCTGCGTCTTCGGAGGCGTGCGGTTGATCTCGTCGGCGAGAAGGATGTTCGTGAACACGGGCCCCGCCCGGAAGTCGAACTCGCCCGTGCGGGCGTCGTAGACCAGTGAACCGGTGACGTCTCCCGGCATGAGGTCGGGGGTGAACTGGACGCGCTTGGTGTCGAGACCGAGTGCCCGGGCGAAGGAGCGCACGACCAGAGTCTTCGCCACACCCGGCACGCCCTCGAGCAGCACATGTCCTCGAGCGAGCAGGGACACCAGCAGGCCGGTCACCGTGCCCGCCTGGCCCACGACGGCCTTGTCGACCTCCGTGCGCACACGGTGCATGGCCTGACGCAGCTCGGCGTCGTTGAAGTTCTCAGCGGTCACGTGGTGTCCTCGGCTTCCGGTCGGATGGTTGATGGACGGCGGTTCGGCGGGGTCGGTTCATTCGGATCTCCGCTCCGTGAAGGACGAGGCGTCGACCGCGCTTTCGAGTTCCTGCAGTCGGCGCGCGAGGTCGATCAGTGACGGATCGTCGACCGGTGGCGTGCCCGCGAGAAGGTCATGCAGCGAGCCACGCGGCACGCGGAGCCGGTCTGCTGCGGCATCCGCGACCTCATCGGCGCGCGCAGAGACAGCGAGGCCGAGCCTGCGCGCGAGGCGGCGTCTGGTCCCGTCGCGGATCGCTTCTCCCGCGTGCGCGGCGTCTCCGGCCTTCGCGGTCAGACGCGCACGGCCGTGCATGGTCTCCGAGGCGCGGACCGTCACCGGGAGCGTCTCGGCGACGAGTGGCCCGAAGCGTTGACCGCGCCACAGCGCTGCTGCGACGCCGGCGAGCAGGAGCAGCAGGATAGCCGGTGTCACCCATCCCGGCGTGAGCGATCCGAGGGTGTCCGCGGTCTCGCCCTCGATGTCCGTGTCGCCGAAACTGGGCACATACCAGACGAGGCGCTCGGTCTGGCCCAGCAGGGCGAGTGCGAGCGCGGCGTTGCCGTCGTCGGCGAGGTAGGCGTTGCTGAAGAGGCGCGCACCCTCGACGACGACGTGCGTGGCGCCGTCGCTCTCATCGATGAGCACGGCAGCAGCGCCGTCGTCCCCGAAGCAGCCCTCCACGCCGTCGGCGGGGGTGAAGAGCCGATCAGGGCGGATCGCCCCGACGTCCGCGAACTCGGGTGCGTCGCAGTTCGCGGGAACCGGGGTGAAGTCCGGGGTCGCGTTGTCGCCGATCCGCAGGAGGTTCAACAGGTGCGTGCTGCTCGACAGGAAGATCACCCGGTCGGCGGGCTCGATGAGCTCGGTGATCGCCTCATCGGTGAGCGTGTAGGGATTGGCCATCACGAGGGTGGCGTCGTCATCGAGCGCCTGGCGCGCCTCGACCCGCGAGCGGAAGATCGAGACCTCGACACCGTTGTCCTGCAGGATCTGAGCGATGGCCATCGCTCCCGAGTCGCCCACGCTCTCAGGATCGAGCGAACCCCGCTGATCAGGCATGCGCACCCCCACCTGTATCGCGACGAACACGCCACCGAGGACGAGCGCCACGACGATCAGCCATCCGAGGAGAGCTCGTGACCGTCTGCCTCGAGGTGCGCGTTCGGTGGTCGATGCGGGAACGTCCTGCTGCTCGAGAACGCTCACGCGGTCATCGCTTCCGGGCGGAGGGCACTGAGCCGGTCATCCGTCGCTGCGAGTTCGGCGTAGCGGTCGGCGGTCGCCGGATGCCGCAGGTAGCGCACGTCGTCGAAGAACACGGCGGCCTGCCGGACGGGCGTAGTCTCCGCAGGGAACACGACAGAGACCTCCCGCGCGATCGCCTGCGCGGTCGCGCCGGGGGACGGCTCGATGAGGTCGCGCTCGAGAAGTCCTCTCGCGAGTGCGCGGAACCGCAGAACCGTCGCCTCGTCCCAGTCGCCTTCTCGCGCGGCACGGTCGGCGTCCGCCCGCAGCTGTGCTGCCGAGCGGTCGTCCTCTGCGCCGAGGAGCCCGGCTCCCGGCCGACGGATCGACTGGGAGCGGCGGGGGCGACCCCAGATGATGAGGGCCGCGACGAGAGCGCCGAAGACGATGACGCTGACGATGATCAACGCAGAGGGCCCGACGCTGGCGCCGTTGTCTGAGCTGAACAGGTCGGCGAGGAACCGCCCGATGTCACGCGCGACGAGATCGAACCAGGTCGGTTTCGCGTCGGCATAGCGCGGGTCGGAGAGCTCCTGCTCGGCCCACTGTCTCGCCTCGTCTCCGTCGGGTACCAGGACGTCGTCCAGCGAGCGGATCATGCAGGTCCTTCGCTGCCCGCTCCGGGGGACGCCCAGGTGGACTCGTCCTGGGTTGCTGACGATGCCGGGGGAGCGGTGGGCGCCGCGGCCGGCGGTTGTGGCGCGGTGGTCGCAGCCGGTGGCGCGTACGGCGGCTGGGTCGGGTACGCGTACTGCTGTCCGGGGTACGGCTGTCCGGGGTACGGCTGCGCAGGGTACTGCGGGCCGGGGTACGGCTGCGCAGGGTACGGCTGTCCGGGGTACGGCTGCATCTCGTAGCCGGCGGGCGTCATCATGGCCCATTCCGGCATCTGTTTGGGCGGTGGTGCGCTCGAGACGGCGCGCGTGGGATCCACGACGAACGGGTCGCCGAGCTGCTCCTCCGTCCACCCCAGGTCACGTCGCTCGACGTGACTGATCAGCGCCTGGTCGAGACCTTCGTAGCGCATCCGGCTGTCGAGGTACACGAGGGTTCCGGCGGTGCTCTGGACCACGAGCGTGATGGCCTGCAGCACCAGAAGCAGGATCTGCGGGGCGAGGAAGGCGAAGACGAACCCCATGATCGCAGCGGTGTCCGCAGAGCCGGTGGGGGCGATGACCGATCCGAGCATCGAGCTGAGCAGCGAGACCGGCAGATTCACGAGCTGCATCGCCACGCCCATGATGGCGCCGATCAGGAAGGTGACGCCCCAGGCGATCCAGAAGCGCCCGCGAGTGAGCCGCCATGAGCGCACGAGAGCATCGCGGAGCTTCGCACGCTCGAGGACCAGGATGGACGGCACCAGCAGGAGTTTGGTCGTCAGCCAGACCAGCAGGGGGATCGTCGTGAGCAGTACGAGCAGCACGAGGATGACGATGCCGCCGATGGCCTCGGCCGATCCGCCGAGTCCGCTCGCGACGAAGCCGGCGATGATGACGAAGAGGATGACGATCACGCCGAAGATGAAGATGACCGAGAGCGAAGCGAACGCGGCGAGCCGCCAGAACGACGGGATCATCCTGCGCCAGAGGGTCTTGAGCGTGGCCTTCACACCGATCGCGGCGTAGCCGATCTCGGCGGCGACGACGCCCTGCATCAGAGCGGTGAACGCGACGGACGCGAGGCCGACGGAGATGCCGGCGACGATGTTCATCGCGATCGTGCCGGCGAACACGGCCTCGAAGTCCGGCGAGGAGGGCGAGAGCGACTCGAGTCGCGTGAATGTCGTGACGAACACGAAACCCATCACGGTGGCGCTGAGCACCACGACGGCGAGCTGGATCACGACGCCGAATCCGAAGAGGACCTTGGGGTTGTGTCGCAGCGCGACGAACGACTTGCTCAACAGCATCCCGAACGTCAGCGGATGCAGGGGGATGATGCCCTTCTTCGGGGCAGGGGTCCATGTCTGGCCGCTCACCGGCACTCCCTCCGTCGTGCGCTCCCATCGTGTCACATGACCCGTCGGGCGCGTACACAGGAGGACCGTGGTACTGAGTGCCATAAGGTAACAGTTATGACCTCACGCATTCTTGTGGTCGACGATGACACCGCGCTCGCCGAGATGATCGGCATCGTGCTGCGCACGGAAGGCTTCGAGCCGGTGTTCTGCGCCGACGGTGCGCGAGCGGTCGATGAGTGGCGCGCACAGCGTCCCGATCTCGTGCTGCTCGACCTGATGCTGCCCGGGATGGACGGCATCGAGATCTGCACGCGGATCCGCGCCGAATCCGGAGTCCCCGTCATCATGCTCACCGCCCGCAGCGACACCGCCGACGTGGTCAGAGGGCTCGAGGTGGGAGCGGACGACTATATCGTCAAGCCCTTCAATCCGAAGGAGCTCGTCGCGCGCATCAGAACCCGACTGCGGCCGACCTCGCAGAACGTGGGGGAGCAGCTGCGAGTGGGAGACCTCACCGTCGACGTCGACGCGCATGAGGTGCGCCGCGGCACGGCTCCGATCGCACTCACACCCCTGGAGTTCCAGCTGCTCGTCGCGCTCGCGTCGAAGCCCCAGCAGGTGTTCTCGCGGGAGATGCTGCTCGAGCAGGTGTGGGGATATCACTACAAGGCCGATACGCGGCTGGTCAACGTGCACGTTCAGCGTCTGCGGGCGAAGGTCGAGCTCGACCCCGACAACCCCAAGATCGTCATGACGGTACGGGGCGTCGGCTACCGTGCCGGGAGCGCGGGCTAGGCCCACGATGGCCGCGAACACAGCGACCACCACGGCGGTCGCTGTCATTCGCGACTGGCGTGGCTGGCCGACCGTCGTCCAGGCGCTGTGGCGCAGTTCTCTGCGGTTCCGTACGCTCACGATCACGCTTCTGCTGACGTCCACGGCGATCCTGATCACCTGTGTGACGATGGCGCTCGTCATCCAGAACGATCTGTTCGAATCCCGCAAGAACGAGGCTCTCGAAGACGCCGCCCGTTCGGTGAACCAGGCGCAGGCGACCCTCGACGCGACGGCGCTGGGCGACGATCCGGCAGCCCTGCCGGAGTTGTGGGACAGCGTGCAGGAGGACCTCGGACGCAATTCGACGGCCGAGGGCCTGGCCGGATTCCGCATGGAGGTCGATCCGGACGTCCCGCTCAACGGTTTCACCGCCGGGCTCAGCGACAATCTGATCACCTCGGGCCTCAGGAACAGGGTGGTCGAGTTCGACGACTGGCAGTCCTGGCAGTCCGTGTCGCTCGAGGTCGGCGGTCGAGCTGTTCCCGGGATCATCGTGGGGCAGCAGCTGCGAGTTCCGGAGGCGGGGCCGTTCGAGATCTATTTCGCGTACGATCTCGCGGATGCCGACAACACCCTCACCTTCGTCCAGCGCACGCTGTGGGTGGCCGGCATCGGCCTGGTCGCGATCGTGGCCGCGATCTCCTTCATCGTTCTCCGCACGGTGTCGACGCCGATCGTCGAGGCTGCCGAGACGAGCGCGCGTCTGGCCTCGGGTGACCTCGGGGTGCGCATCGACGTGCATGGCGAAGACGAGATCGCGACACTGGGACGCTCCTTCAACGCCATGGCCGACAGCATCGAATCCCAGATCAAGGAACTCGGCGAGCTATCGCTCGTTCAGCAGCGCTTCGTGTCTGACGTGTCGCATGAACTGCGCACCCCGCTCACCACGATCCGCCTCGCCGCCGACATGCTGAACGACCAGCGGGAGGAGTTCGACCCGACGACCGCTCGCACCACCGAGCTCCTGCACACGCAGGTGCAGCGGTTCGAGACGCTGCTGTCGGATCTGCTCGAGATCAGCCGCTACGACGCAGGCTCCGTGCAGCTGGAGCTCGAGGCGACGAGCCTCGCGCATCTGGCAGAGGACATCATCGAGCAGATGCGTCCCCTCGCCGACGATCGCGGCAGCGAGCTGAGGCTCGTCGCCCCCGGCGGGTATTCGCCGGTGGACATGGATCCGCGGCGGGTGCGACGAGTGCTGCGCAACCTGATCGGCAATGCGATCGAGCACGGTGAGGGGAGACCGATCGTCGTCACCGTCGACAGCAACCAGCATGCGGTGGCCGCCGGGGTCCGCGATTTCGGGCTCGGCATGGATCCCGCGGATGCCGAGCGGGTGTTCGACCGGTTCTGGCGCGCTGATCCCTCCCGCCAGCGCACTCTCGGTGGTACGGGCCTCGGACTGTCGATCGCGCTCGGCGATGCGACTCTCCACGGCGGATCGCTCGCGGTGTGGTCCGAACTCGGCGTCGGAACGAACTTCGTTCTGACCCTGCCTCGCCGAGGAGACGCGACGGACGGGCCCTCACCCATCCCGATCGAGCCGCAGGAGCCCCTCGCCGAACTCGGCGATGCCACCCAGCCGATCCAGCTCGCCGATGTCCCGGCGGAGCTCTTCGATCGAGGGAGCATCGAATGACCGCTCGGACTCGGCGCGCGCTGCGTGGTCTCGTGATCGCGGCGACCGTGGTCATCCTGTCAGCGTGCACAGGTCTTCCGACCAGCGGAGACGCACAACCGGGAAAGCCGCTCGGGGCATCCCCAGAGGTCCAGGACTTCCTCCCGCTCGCTTCGGGTCCGGTCGACGGAGCGGGGCCTGCGGCGATCGTCGAAGGCTTCATGGAGGCCGCGATCACCCCCGCGGACAACTGGAACACCGCTCGGAGCTTCCTCACCCCAGAGCTCGCGTCGACCTGGCGTCCGAACACCGGCGTGTCGATCGATGTGAGCTCCGCGACCCGTTCGTTCAGCTCGAACGTCGACGAAGACGACGACGCCGACGAGGGCGACACGGCCGACGTGAGGGTCACCTTCGATCAGGTCGCCAGCGTCGACGCGACCGGCGCGTACTCCGAGGCGTTCGGCGCCTCGAACTCGGCCTTCGTGGTCGAGCTGACGGACGGCCAGTGGCGGATCGCCGAGGCGCCGGACGGCGTGGTGATCGACGAATCCCGGTTCTCGCGTGTGTACGACGACTACGCGCTGCAGTACTTCGACCAGACGTGGGAGAGACTCGTTCCCGATGTGCGCTGGTTCCCTCGACGCGCCACGGTGGCCACGACCATCGCTCAGTCGCTCATCGGCGGTGCGCCCAGCCCGTGGCTCGAGCCCGCCGTGCAGAGCGCGTTCCCGCAGGAGGTGCAGCTCGCACGGGACTCCGTGCCGATCGATCCCGACCAGATCGCCGACGTCGCACTGAACCGAGCGGCGCTGGGCCTGGACCCGACCACTCTCGCGCGTATGCGCACTCAACTTCAGGCGACTCTCACCGCGGGAGGCGTGCAGATCGACCAGGTGCGCTTCACGGTCGACGGGCGCGCATTGGAGGCCGGGGTCGTCGAGGTCGCGACCGACAAGGCCGACCCGGGCAGCCTCGTGCTGAAGGACGGAACCTTCGGCATGCTGGTGGGCGGCGAGATCACGCCGATCCCCGGTGTCTCGGATCAGATCGTGAATGCGGGTCAGCCCGTGACGGCCGTCGACGTGTCGGTGGACAGCTCCCACGCGGCGGTGCAGCTCATCGACGGGCACGTGTGGCTCGCCGGCGAAGGAGGCTTCAACGAGCTCGACGACCGCCCGTCACTGGTACGGCCGTCCATGGATCCCTACGACTACACGTGGTCGGTCCCGTCGAACGCCCCGGCGGCTCTGCAGGTGATCGGCAGCGACGTCGCCCCCCAGAGCATCGCGGGTGCGTGGCCCGACGCCTCGTCCATATCCGCCATCCGGGTCTCGGCAGACGGAGCCCGTGTCGCTGCCGCCGTCGTGATCGGGGGCGAGCGCTGGATCGTCGTGTCATCGGTGATCCGTGATGAGGCGGGGCTTCCGATCGAACTCGGTCCCACCGAGCCACTGGCACAGCTCGATGGCGGCGCGATCGGCCTCGTGTGGCTGGGAGCGGATCGCCTGGGGCTGCTGACGGATCCCGCAGACCGGATGGTCGTCACGCAGGTGGTCGGAGGGCCGGGCGCGTCAGAGGTGGCCCCGACGGGGGCGGTGTCTCTCGCCGGGGCGCGCGCAGCCACCGGTTTGCGGGTGCTGGGAGCGGATGGCGCCGTGTTCGCGCGTGCCGGCTCGGCATGGAGCGAGTCGATCAGCGGAGTCTCACTTCTCGCGACGCGTGCGGGGCACTGAGCACGACTGTTCCTGCACCGGCGGCCCACATGGTGCGACAGCTCACCGCGGTCACGTTCCGCGAAGCTGCGCAGTCCGGCCGCCGGGTTGTTGCGAGAGCATCGACGGATGTCACCTCATCCGCTCGCCCGTGCTGTCGGACTCGAGTTGCTCGCCCTTCTGCTCGCGGCGACCTGCGCGGGTTGCGACCGACCCGAGACACTTCTCTGCGGGGCGTGTCGACAGGGCATCCGACCGGACCCCGTCATGCGCCGCACGCCTGCCGGACTGGAGGTCCGCGCTGCGATGTCGTTCGAGTCGGTCGCAGCCCGGTGCATCCGCAGGATGAAGGATGACGGCGAGACCATCCTGGCTCGCCCGCTCGGATCGGCGCTGGGGGAGGTGCTCGACGCCCTCGAGGCGCGCCCCGAGGCCGATCGACCTATCCTCCTCGTGCCGATCCCGACGTCGCGGGCGGCTTTTCGGCGGCGCGGCTACCGCGTGCCCGAACTCCTGGTCCGGCGGGCAGGACGGCTGCCTGATCGTGTGCTCGTCCTGCGGGGTCGGCGTACGGATCAGCGAGGTCTCGACTCCGAGAGCCGAGCGGAGAATGTCCGCGGGAGCATGCTGGCGCGACGTGTACTCGAGGGCGAAGCCGTCGTGCTCGTCGATGACGTGGTCACGACGGGTGCGACGTTCGATGAGGCGGCTCGCGTGCTGAGTGACGCAGGCGCGCGTGTCGTGGCGGCGGTCGCGCTCGCCGCCACGCCGCGTCACAGTGAAAGGAATGTGAACGCATCGGGGACACGCAGCAACTGACCCGTGACATCCGAGGTCATGCGGACTACCGTTGGGGGTCACAAGGCGACCACGGTCCGCCCTTGGCCGGGAGGACCGGGACAAGGAGGCAGCAATGGAAACGAGCATCGTTGGCGTCGGGGTGGGTATCACCGATCGATTCCGCACCGTTGTCGAAGAGAAGATCGCCAAGATACAGACGTTCGCGCCGAAGGCGCAACGACTGGATGTCAAGGTCACCCACCGGGTGTACCGCAACGGTCATGTGCCGGACGAGACCGTCGAGCTGACGCTCGTCGGCAAGGGGCCGGTCGTTCGCGCCGAGGCCACGGACGGAGACAAGTTCGTCGCGCTCGACATGGTCGTCGACAAGATGGCCGAGCAGCTTCGTCGAGCGAAGGAGAAGCGAGTCGACGGACGCCAGCACCCGCGTGGGGCGCATTTCGAGAAGGAGAGCGGGGCGCTGGAGGGCATCGACGTCCAGCCGGCATCCGTGGACGTCCTTCGCGCCGTAGCGACGGGCAACGTGCCGATCCAGAACGAGGACGACGAGGTCTACTCGCCCGTGGTCATCCGCACCAAGAACTTCGGAGCGGAATGGATGACCGTCGAAGAGGCCGTCGACCGGATGGAGCTGGTCGGGCACGACTTCTTCCTGTTCGTGGACGTGCGCACTGACCACCCGAGCGTCGTCTACCGGCGCAAGGGCTGGGATTACGGTGTGATCGCGCTCGAGACGCAGGCTCCGCCCACTGAGGCGCTCGCCTCCTGAGGCTGACAGGACGA
>JAZBLP010000009.1:0-64477 GCA_037033305.1 Actinomycetota bacterium
ACCGGGTCAGCCTTCGTCGTTGGCTGCCTGGACGAGCGTCATGAACTCTTCACCGGAGAGGCTGCCGTTGGCGAGACCTGCACCGTTGTTCTGGCTGATGCCGGTGGCCTTGGGCGTGAAGAGCGCCTCGAACCAGAGCACGCTCGACGGCGCGTTCGCGATCTGTTCCTGCACGATCTGGGTCGTCGCCGGCAGGTCCGCCGGCGGGTTGTCGACCACGAATCCCGAGACCACACCGCTCTCGGCGAGCGCGGTGTCGCCGTATCCCTCAGCGATGCACTTCAACCACGCGGCGGACTCTTCGTCGTAGTTCTTCTCGGCGAACATCACCGGGATGCCGACGTTCGCCGGGACCTGATCGATGCTGCCCTTTCCGCCATCCACCGCGGGGAACCGGGCGAAGCCGATGTTGTCGGCCCCGATCTGGTTCTGCTCCTCGTCGTTGAAGTTCGCGAGTGCCCAGCTGCCCATGTAGAAGAACGCCGCCTTGCCGCTGAGGAACAGGTTCATCGAGGCGTTGTAGTCGATCGAGCCGACTGCGTCGCCGAAGTACCCGGCGGTCCCCAGTTCCGCCACCGCGTCAGCGGCGGCCACGTATTCGGAGTCGGTGAGCTTCGCATCGCCATCCGCGACCTTCTGCAGCGCATCCGGGCCGAGCGTGCGGAAGATGTAGTCGCCGACGAGGCGAGTGACGGGCCAGCCGTCCTTTCCGGCGGTGGCGAACGGCTGGACCCCGGCATCGTTGAGCGTCGATGCCGCATCGACCAGATCGTCCCAGGTCTCGGGCTCCTCGATCCCGTTCTGCTCGAGGATGTCCTTGTTGTACCAGAATCCTTCGATGTTGAATTCGGTCGGCAGGGCGTACAGCGCACCGTCGCCGTAGAGGGCCTTCACGGTCGACTCGGCGGCGGGCAGCAATCGGTCGGAGACTCCCTGCTCGTCGAGCGCCTTCGAGAGGTCGAGCACCTTGCCGCCCTCGATGAACTCCGACATGAGCGCAGGGGTGCCGGCGGCCATCTGCATGTCCGACAGACCGTCCTGGCTCGCGAGCAGCTGGAGCTGCTGGTCCCACTGGGTGCCCGAGATGTCGTCCGACTCCAGAGGTGCGGCGTCGGCGGCGGCCTTGCACTGGTCGCCGGCGAGGGCCTGGAGCGTGTCGATGATCGTGGTGTTCTCGGTCTGGCCGAGGTATGTGAACTTTCCGGATTCCGAACCCCCACCGCCCGAGCCTCCGCCCGAGCAGGCCGAGAGGGCGAGAGCGCCCACGCCGATGAGCGCGATCGCGGGGGCCAGGCGACGGGCGCGCCTCATTGCTGTAGTCACTGTTCCTCCTTGAAGAGCGACGCCTCTTTTGAAGCGCTTCATTTAAACCATCCCATACGAAAAAAGGGCATGTCAAGAGAGTGACGCATCAGAAATGAAGCGCTTCACGAGTAGCGATGCTCTAGAGTTGAAGGGCCAGGTCATGGCGACGATGCCGAGGAGGATGACGTGACCGACACTCCCCCGCACGGGCGCACGAAGCCCAGCATGGCCGACGTCGCCGCGCACGCGGGAGTGGCCCTGGGCACAGTGTCCAACACCCTCAACAATCCTGAGAAGGTGCGGGAGGCGACCCGTCGCAAGGTGCTGTCATCGATCGCCGAGCTCGGATTCGTGCGCAACGACGCGGCGCGCTCGCTCGCCGCGGGGAACAGCACCTCGGTCGGACTCGTGCTCGCCGACCTCGGGAACTCCTTCTTCGTCGACATCGCACGCGGCGCGGAACGCGCGCTGCGTCGCCACAAGATGGACGTCCTCATCGTCAACTCCGACGTCGACCCCGACCGCGAGGTTCACAACCTCGAGCTCCTCGACCGCTCCCGCGTGGCCGGCATCATCCTCGCGCCCCTCGACACGGCGCTGGCGAAGTCGCCGCATCCGGAGAATCGCGCCACACCGACCGTCCTGGTGAACTTCGAATCGCCCTCGCTGGCGTACCCGGGCGTCACCGTCGACGAACGTCACGGGGGAGCACTCGCCGCCTCGCACCTGATCGCGCTCGGCCGCCGACGTCTGCTCTTCGTCGGCGGACCACGGTTCCTCACCGCAGTGAATCAACGATGGGAGGGTGCCGAGCAGGCCACCGCCGCCCACCCGGGCGCAAGCATCGAGATCCTCGAGACACGCGGGGTGAACATCCGGCACGGACGGGATGCCGGCAGGCAGATTCTCGCACGCGGACCGGGCACCTACGACGCCATCGTGGCGGCATCCGACCTGGTGGCCATCGGTCTCATCCAGATCCTCAACGAGGTGCCGGGATTCTCCGTGCCGAGCGACATCGCCATCACCGGCTACGACAACAATCACTTCGCCTCCGAGAGTGCCATCCCGATCAGCACGGTGAGTCAGCCGGGCGAAGAGATGGGGGCCGTCGCGGCAGATCTCCTGCTGGAGCGCATCGCCGATCCGGCCGCGGCGGCACGCAGCGTGACCCTCGAGCCTCGTCTGCTCCCCCGCACTTCCACCCTCGGCGAGATGTGGCGCAGGGACTGATCCGCGAGTCCGATACCGCTGGCCTGGACAACGCAAAACCCCCGCCGCTTTCGCGACGGGGGTTTCAGCTGATGTGCGCCCGAAGGGACTCGAACCCCTAACCCTCTGATCGCTTAGGCCTGAAATCGGCCGGAATTGTGCGTGAAGGTCCGTAGCCGAGACGGTCAGTAATCCCTGGTCAGAAGCCTGATTCTAGAAAATGGGCGCTACGTCCAGTTCCGCACCCTCTCGAAATCATCCTGACTGAATCCTGACTGGAGCGGATGCGGCTACCCATGCCGCGAGACGCCTAGATGGTGCACCTGTGCACGAAATCATGTGCCGTTCAGAGCAAGTCTCGATGGCGCAGAGCCGCCCATTTAGGCCCACCCAGTTCGCTCGATAGTGATGAGCATGATGACTCACCGCGAAGCAGTAGCCGAACTCGAAGACCTCCGATTGTCGCAAGAGGACCGAGAGCGGATCAGGGGCGTGCTGACCCGCTGTGCTCGTCGCAGAGATGACCTGACCCGCCGACCGGCTATCGAGGAGGCCCGCGAGTTGGATGCCATCTACCGCGCCGGTCTCAGGGCGAAGTACGGAACCCTCATCGAGCGCGCCAGGTCCGCGATGCTGACCGATACCGCCTACGCCGTGGCGCTCGCTGAATCAGCGGCGGCGAATGAGCGCCGCATCGAGTTCCGCGCCGATCCCGCACAGCAGGAAGCCGACGCCCTCCGCCTACACGCACAAGGCGCAGGACTGGATGAGATTCGGCGCGCTACTCGCATGGGCAAGGCCAGGATCAGCGAACTACTCAAGACCATCCCTGAGAAGCCGCAGAAGGCCCCTCAGAGCGTCGAGCGGGTGCGAGCCGACAGCCACACGCCCCGACCGGTGACGGTGCGCTACGTCGAGCCAACCAAGGCGCTCGACGGCGAGCAGGTCGCGCCCGGTCAGCACGGCACTCTACCGATGTACACCAACAAGAAATGTCGCTGTGACCTTTGTCGAGCCGCCGCCACCGAGTACGCGCGCCAGCGCCGCGAGCGCAAGCGTTCTGCGAATTCACCCAAGTAACACGTAAACATAAATGACCCCCGCCATGCCGGGAAGCTCAGCGGGGGTCGAATGGAGATGAAGCATGACCAGTCTACCTGGCAATAACAACTCGATGGCCCATAAGGGTGATCAGCTAACCTATGGGGAAGAAAAAGAATTCCCTGGTCAGAATGCAATTCACCCTGCTCGTATAAGCTACCCCTTGGGGGGAGAACAAGAGGTAGAGAGAGAATACAGGAAACCTAAGAGAATCCCCGCCGTCAGGCGGCTAGTGCTCCGTGATGAATCCAGCTTCCGGAACTCGAAGAACTCTTCTCGTGTGACGAACTCCGACAGGATCAACACGTATGCAATCAAGCTTGCCTACGACTACCTGAACCGTAGCTATCACTATGAGAACAAGAAAATGCGATCTGTCGATGATGTGACCTCGCATCTGTTCTCAATCTTGGTAGACCGGCTCAAGCCCGACTACGAGACAGAGCGCGGCATGAAGGGCGTGATGACCTACCCGATGGTTGAGCGCTACGCACAGCGCGCCGCAGAGTACGCCGTCGATGCATGGCGACCTGACTACTACGAACTGCAAGACCGGAAGGGTGCCAAGGGTGGACGCAAGAGCAAGCGTAAGCCTGAGTACACCTACCGTGACTTCCTGGCCGTCGAAGGCCTGACCCACGCCGAAGCCGCCGCCGTGCTGGGGGTTGCACCGATCACTGTTCGCAGGATGAGGGAGCGTTACAAGAAGGCTTCGCCGGTAACGGGTGACTTCCTCCCACCAGCAATCGAGCCGACGACGACGGGGCCGACCGTGGAAGAACTCATGAATTGCCTCTGATAAGCGCTGTGCGCCATTCTGAGCGCCTAACGCGCATTGTCAGGTATCCGTGGACCTGGAGAGAATTGCACGCCCGCGCAGATCGCTTACAAAAGAATCTCAGAAAAAGGTGAGAATTGGTGCACTTCTCGCTTGCTCCGCGCGATAGTAGTGATTGAGGAAGTGCAGAGCGGTAACGGCATTCGGCTCGTCTAACCTTCACCGAATGCCGCACGAAAGCTTAAGATTCTCTGCACTTCCTCCCAGATTTCAAGGATATTCATGGGAAGAACGAGTTCGGTGGCCACTCATCCGCAAGTGGCGCGCATCAATTCGATGCTGGATGACGGCGTGACCTATGCGGAAATTGCTCGCACCGTAGGTGGCACGAGCACGGCAGGAGTCGGGCGCTACGCACTTTCTCGAAAAGGCGAGCTTGCGCGCGTGCTCGACGGTGAGCCGACGACGGCGAACGTGCTCACGCGACTGATCGAAGCCGCTGACCACGCCCGAGATTCCCGCCGACTGGCCAAGGCGACCGGTAGCCCCGTCCACCAAGCTCGAATGATCAAGGCCGAATCCGATGTCCTCACCAAGCTCATTGACGAGCTAGGCATCACGGATACATCCGTGGCCGAGTACGTGGCCGAGGCCGAGTTGTTCACCAAAGCCGTGCAAGTCATGATCCGCCGCGATCACCAAGCCGGACTTGCTCTGCTCAACGCCGTAGATAGCTTTCCCGAACTAGAGCCGTTCGCCCGAACGCTCGCTAAGTACCTAGGAATCAAACGATGACCGACAAGAGCATCACCATTCACGCCAGGAGCACGGGGCTAACCGTGCCGCAGGTCACAGAAGCGGGAGACGCCGCTCCCGGCATCGTCCTCTATCAGGGCCAGACGATCACCCTGACCCCTGCACAGGTGGACGCTACCCGCGACCGCCTAGGCAGAACATGGCTGGAGTACGACGACGCGACCCAGTGCCAGAAGTGGGGCATGGTCAAGTTCGGGATCGGACCGGCACCCGAGGGAATGGGTATCGGGGAGGACGATGACCACCTGTGGTTCAAGCGCGCGATCACCGCGCTCGACGCCGCGAAGAAGATCACGAACCCCGTTGAGCGCAAGGCCGCACTTCAGGCCGTGAACGCTGAGTTCGGCAAGTACCTCGTAGACCTGCATCAGGACTCCCGATGAATCCGACGGACGCCGCATTCCTCGCCACACTCGACGCCCTCCTCGCACACATGCAGGGCGAGATTCAACTAACAGAGGCCGAAGTCGAAGACCTCGATGTGACGGTGCGCACACTCGCACAGATCGGAACGACCAATGGCAATTGACGACGCATGGCTGAGGGCCATCATCGCGGACAACAAGGAAGCTGAGCGCGCCGCTGAGGCTGACAAGAAGAACTTCTATCAGTGGACTGAGGCGGACATCGCCAAGGCGCTGGACCCGAACAATCGCGAAGTGCGCCGCCTGACTTCCGCTCCGGCACAGAATCCCGAGGTCGAACGCCTGGCAGGGTTGCTAGGCGACCTCCTCGACAAGTAGAACTCTGCGCGCTCTTGTCGGGGCCGCGCAGATCATCGCCCCGTGTCAGGCCGGGGCGACCTCCACAGCCCTCCCGGCTTTTCGTCTAGGTCCAGCCGGGAGGGCTGTCCTATGCCCATCTCAAAACCATGACTTTGAGACATCCGTTACACCCGATGGCTAGTTGTACGGATAGCGGCTATTCTCCGTCTCGAAAGCTGTATCTGTGACTTGTCTCAGAAGTGTGTAACGGATACAGTGTGAGACATGACCACTCAGAAGACGTTCGGCTACATCCGAGTCTCGACCGCCGCGCAGAACCTCGACCGTCAGACGGATGCTCTCGTGGCGGCTGGCATCGACCCCGCCGACATCTACGCCGACAAGATCAGCGGCGTGAAGACCACTCGCCCCGGTCTCGATGACCTCCTCAGCAGAGTTCGCGACGGGGACCGTATACAGGTGACCTCGCTTGACCGTCTGGGACGCTCTGCCCTGCACGTGCTCAGCACGATTGCCGAGCTTGAGGAACGCGGCGTCACCGTGCTCAGCCTCAAGGATGGCGAGAACATGACCGGCGCGACGGGCAAGCTCATGCGCGGCCTCATGACCCTTATGGCTGAGTGGGAGCGCGAGATGAACGCCGAGCGCGTTGCAGAGGCTAGGGCCGCTCGTGCCGCTCGTGCTCAGGCGGGTGAGCAGGTAGCAGGACGGCCACGTACGGCCCTCTCCCCGTCGAAGGTGGCAGAGGTACACAAGCTCAAGGCCAAGGGCCGCACGCCCTCTGAAATCGCCAAGCTGGCAGGCATGAGCCGCGCGAGCGTATACCGCGCTCTGAGCGCCACCTGAGGCCTATGGAAGGGTGATTCGCTCCGTGGGGCCGTCAGTCTCCGTAGCCGTTGCTGAACCCTTCGACTGTGACGGCTCTGGCCACTCATCGAGCAGTGCAGAGAGCCGATCCCGCTCGCGCTCCAAGAGCTTCCGGTGATCCTGCCCGTGCACCCTAGCCCAAGCGGGGAACTTTGGCTTATCCATGAGCCTGCCCAGCCGTTCGCTCGTCGTCAGGTACTCGATACGGAAGCTGGCCAGTTCCCGCGCCCATTGCGTCCGCTGGCGAGCTTCCCACTGCTCGATGCTGTCGCCCCTATGCGCCGCCGTCCTGCACTTGGATGAGCAGAACCTGGCATCACTCCGCCGCGCCTTGAACTCGCGTCCACATCTGTTACACGTCACGTTGTGTGTCACAGTTAGGCCTCATCTCGGTTAATCTCATCGTATGGTGCAGTGCTCACGTCGCGTCACGCTCCCCGGCCTCAAGCCAAGCGTTCACATCGCTACGGCGGTAACGGATACGCCCACCAGCGCGGATGAAGCGGGGACCCGTCCCGCGATAGCGCATCTGCGCAAGAGCAGGGACGGAGCGCCCGAGCAACGCGGCGAGCGTGGCAGGGGTCATGAGTTGTTCGTCTGTGTTCGTCGTCATGGTGCATCTATACGCACGACCTCGACCGTTTCCAAAAGGTCACCCAACTTAACGAATCGACCACTGAGCCGTAGGGATAGAGCATGAGCAAATCAGCATGGATCGCGGACAGGTGGAGGGGCGAGAAGACGGGCACCGGCCTCAGGTGGCGCGTCGTATGGATCGATCCCGATACCAAGCGCGAGAAGAGCAAGAGCTTTCGGAAGAAGACTGACGCCGACGCCTTCCGCACCAAGACGGAAGACAGCTTGCGGGGTGACACGTACGTGTCGCCGCAGATCGCGGCGCTCACTGTCGCAGACGCCGCCGAGGCATGGATGAACTCGAAGAAGAGGATCAAGGCCGCCGCTCGTCGTAAGTACCGTGACGACCTCGACAACTACGCTCTGCCACGCTGGGGCCATCTACCCCTGAGCGCCGTCAAGCGTCCCGACATCGAGAAGTGGATCAGTGACCTTGCAGACGGCACCGCGCCCCGCAGAGCCGACGCTAAGGCCTTCTCAGGCGTACTCTCCCCCGCGAGCATCGATGGTGTCTTCACCGTCCTGAACGCTTCCCTCCGGTACGCAGTGCGAGAGGGCTGGATCAGGCAGAACCCGGCGACCGGCGTGGAGACTCCGAAGGCGAAGACGGAACCCGTCATCTTCCTGACTCATCCTGAACTCGAAGCACTCATCGACGGCACCCGGCAGGCGGGCAACCTGAGCGATGCTGTCATGGTCGCAGTGATGGGGAACATCGGCCTGAGGCCCGGTGAGGCCGTCGCGCTCGACGTGGCCGACGTGGACATCCCCGCTAAGCGTATTTACGTCTCGAAGACGGTAACGCTTGACGATGACCGCCGTCACGTGATCGGGGACTCTCCGAAGACGGCGGCGGGCATCCGCGCAGTACCGATCCCGCCGCATCTGCTCGATGACCTCGACGCGCTCACCAAGGGCCGCGACGACGGCGAACCCCTCTTCACGTCACCACGGGGCGACCGGCTCAACCTGTACAACTGGCGCGCGCGGAACTGGACCAAGGCCAAGCAAGCGGCAGGGGCACCGGCAGGCCTGACCCCGAAGGGACTGAGGCACACTGCCGCATCGCTCGCCATCGCGGCAGGGGCTGACGTGCTCGTGGTTCAACGGATGCTGGGTCACGCCAGCGCGACCGAAACACTCAACACGTACGCGAAGCTGTGGCCGGATCGGTTGGACGAAGTGACAGCGGCGATGTCGAAGGCCAGGACCGAAGCCCTGACTAAGCCTGACCGCTCCCGCTCATCCTGACTACATCCTGAACGGCCTCTGAGGAGCTAGCCGGGATCGCTGGAGCCGGATACACGAAAACCCCCGGATAACCAGGGGTTTTCTATGCTTACTGTCTCAACACAGTGTGCGCCCGAAGGGACTCGAACCCCTAACCTTCTGATCCGTAGTCAGATGCTCTATCCATTGAGCTACGGGCGCTCCTGGACCGCTCAGCGGGCCGTAGAACAGCCTACAACAGACGCGACGCGAAAGCGAAACGAGCGCTCACTCGTCACTGTCGGGCGTGTTCTGCTTCTTCTTCCGCTTCGCCTTCGCGCGCTGCAGAGACGACAGCGCCTGCAGGTCGACGAGTCGCAGCGCCTGCATCCGCGCCTCGCGCATCCGGTCGTAGTCGGGGTCCTGATCGGGTCGCATGCCCTCGACACGCAGACGACGATCGAGGTTGTGCCGCACGTCGGCCCAGGCGCCTTCTCGCGCCTCTTCGACGATGACGCGCAGGGCGGCCTCGTCCTCCATCATGTCGCGCAGCTTGGTCGCGACCCCGTGCGACTGCTTGGCCCGCCGACGCAGGTTGCGCACGTCGCGGTCTCGGTAGTCGTGGGTGCCGGAGGGATCGGAATGGCGACCGCGAGCGCGTTTGCGCAGCTCGGTCAGGTTGCGCTCGACCTCTTCGGATTCCTCGGCCATCGCCCGCAGCGCTTCGCGCGCATCGGCCACGTACTTGTCAGTGTCGAAGACGCCGTTCTCGGCGATCGTGCCGATGAGGATGTGATTCTTCACGGCGAGGCGCGCCGCAGCGGTCGCGATCGCAACGCCTTCGGCGATGGCATCCGCTGTTCGTCCCACCCCTACCTCCTTCCTTCGAGAGTACCGGTATCGCTCGGGGATGCAGTGGGCCAGAATGGATCGGAATCGGGTCGCTCCGACCCGCTCCACGACCGGCCGCGCTCCCGATCGCCGCCAGGAGGGATGCGATGAAGCGTCTCACGCTCACCGGAAGCACGACGGTCATCACCGGCGCTGCGAGCGGGATGGGGGCCGACATCGCCCGGCTGCTGGCTGCCCAACGCGTGCATCTGGCGCTCATCGACCACAACGCCGACGGTCTCGCAGCCATCGCCGCCGAGCTCACCGACGCCACCGTCACCACCCACGTGGTCGACCTGCGAGACGACGACGCCGTCTTCGCCACAGCCGAGGAGATCACCGCCGCGCACCCGAGGGTGAATGCGCTGATCACGTGCGCGGGCTCGTCGATGCTCGGCGACATCGATCAGCTGACCATGGAGGAGATGCGCTGGCTGACAGATGTGAATCTCTGGGGCACGGTGTCGATCACGAAGGCGCTGCTCCCCGCCCTGCGAGCGGCGCCCACGGCCCACATCACGCACCTTGCGAGCGTCTACGCGCTGGCCGCGCCCGCGGGACGCATCCCCTACTCCCTGAGCAAGTTCGCGGTACGCGGGTTCTCCGAAGCACTGCGCCACGAACTCGACGGCACTTCGGTGACGGTGGGCGCGGTGTATCCGGCCGGCGTGCGCACGGGCATCATCCTGCACGGACGGTATGCCGCGGCGCTCGATCCGGCCGTCGCCGCGAGGGCCGCGGCGGCACAGGCAGCGATGTACCACACCGAGCCCGCGGATGCCGCGGCGCTGATCGTGCGGGCGACCGAACGTCGCCGCCCACGGACGATGGTCGGACGGGAGGCGCGACTGATCGATGTGCTCACGCGCCTCGCACCGTCGAGCTACTGGCGCGTCATGCGGCGCCCCCTGCGAGAGGCCGTCGACACGACCACGCCGGTCGCCTGAGTCAGCCGACCGCGCCGACCCAGATCCCCGACGCCCACGCCTGCTGATCGGCATCGCATCCGACGGATCCCGGATAACCCCGCACGACCGCCATGCAGTTCGCGAGGAACTCGGGGTCACCGCCGAACGCCGAGTAGTAGGCATCCGAGGATGTCAGGGCGCTCCACACCCGGAACTGGTAGATGTGCGCCAGCTCGTGCGCCATCGCCCAGTTCAGTCGGTCGGCGCTCCAGTCGACGATGTCGGCCCGGTATTTGATGAAGCCACCGCTGTTCGCGCATGCGGGCGCGGTTCCCCCTGCACACGAGGCCGACTCGTAGAGCCCGACTCCCCCGCCGCCCACCTGGTCGAGAGCCGCGCGCACTCGTGCGAACCCGTCCGGACCGCTCGACGACCACGCGGGGCCCGAGGGAGCCGCATACTGCGCCGCCTCCCAGCTGCCGATGTCCTGCCCCACCTTGTCGATGAGGGCATGCACGGTGGCGGTGGCAGCGACCACGGTGGCCGGGTTCTTCCGCTCGTCGAGCACGGCCTGCTGGGCCGACTGCGCGGATGCCCGGTGCGCCGAGGTGTCGACCTTGCCGGTCGCTCCTTCGATCGCCGCAGTCAGTGCGTGGATCTCGTCGACGAAGGCCGGCCGCACCTCGAGCACGGCGGCGCGCGCCGCCGCATCCTTCTCGGCGATGGCGATCGATCCTTCGAGGTGATCGGTGCGCATCTCCGCGGCCCGAGCAGACTGCGTCAGCGACTGCAGCTCGGCGATCGCGGCCGCCCTGTCTTCGTCCAGGGCCGCGGCGCGACCGACGACGCCCGCAGCCAGCAACACGGCGGCGACGATCGTGACGGAGAGGAACCGCCGGATCACAGAGTTCGCCTCATGGCAGGAAACCCGAGGTGTCCGAGAGCAGCGTCTCCTGCTCGGCGATCGTCGTGCGCAATGCGGTCAGCTGCTCGGCGAGATGGAGATTCGCCTCGCGCGCATGGTCGAGCCGTTCCTCCGCCTGGACGACAGCCGCTCTCGCCTCGGCGAGGGCATCCACACGCTGCTGGTCCGCGACCGCGAGGAGCACCGTCCCGCCGAGGAGCAGCAGGCCTCCGGTCACGACAGCGACAGCTCTCATATCGCTCCCCAGGACACGACGAAATTCGGAACCGTTCCGTATGGCCAATATATCCCCGCGGGAGACCGCTCTCCAGGCCGCTTGCGGCAGCGGCAGCGCGAAAGAAGATTACGAAGAGCAGCAGGATCAGGAACATGGGCGGTCTGCACGGCGCGAACGCACCTTCGTGGATTTCGTGATCTACACCCGCATCAGCCTTGACCGCACGGGCGAGGGTTGCGGGCGGCTCGCCAAGAGCAGGAGTGCCGCGTCCTGGCTGAGCGCCTGGCATGACAGCTATCCACGTATTTAGCGACAACGACACCACCGCCATGAGCGGAAAGGTGCGCGCCCCAGCTTTGAAGCCAGGTGTGTGGGGCGGCCTATCGATGGACGCCAAGCGCGCCGTGCTGGATGCCCTCGTGACGGTGACCATCCTGGCCAGCGGCAGCGGCAAGGCGTTCGATCTGGAGACCGAACGCGTCACCTGGAAAGCCTAGATTCGCATGAAAGGGCTGTTGACGTCATGTCTGACGCTGACGCACCGCACGTGGCCGGGCTACTCCCGTGGCAGCCGGTGTGCAGTGTCGAGTCGGAATGCGTTCGCTCGTGCGAGCGCTCTACCGATCGGGGTGATGTAATACCCGCTGTCGGCGTGCCGATCCCACCATTCAGCGACGGCACCAAAGCTCGGCAACTCGTGAATCTTGTTCATCAGTTCGGTCCGGGCCAAGTCGTCCTGTTGGCCCAGACCAAACTCTGACGCCGCCTGGCTCATCACCGTCTGCACATATGTCTCAGATTTGCCAGCGTGGCGGAGCATCTTCTCAAGTGCAGCACCGTTCGGTACTCCGATGCGGACGTGCCCGTTCTTGAGCTCGTGAGGAAGGACGAGCACCGGCCAGGGTTCCTCAGCGAGGTCAGCGCCGACGAACTGAGGCGCTGCGTCGAAAGCGGCACCCGGAGCGATATATCCATTGAGTTGCTCCCCGTAGTACTGCTCCATTTTTTTCATTCCACTCAGAGGGTTGCGGCGGAGGGCGTTGAGGGCATCGAGATGGTCAAGCCAGTCTGTCCCCTCGGGCAGAGGCCCGTCTAGCAGGGAAGAATAAATTGATTCGAACAGGTCAAGGCCCAAAGCAATCACGGGCGATGTCGCCGTCCACTGCGCTACCGCGTTGGACACGGTTAACGCCCGTAGTGCCTCCGAATCGATACGATCCACGATGTCGATCGCACCGTCGATGCCCACGATACGTGGACGCTCGCGTGGATTCTTTGCTCGATCGATGAGCAACGCTGCCAGCATGTCGTAGTCAGCGGGACGCTCACTGGACGCCGCACCCTCTTGGGCCTTCTTGTAGGAGCGGATGAACGCAGGATCTGCGAATGAATCGAGCGCGTCAACGTTGGACAAGTTCTTGATGACCCGTTGGTCGAGCTCTTCGACCCGCGCCTGGAGTATCTGGTGCGACTCGACCGCGAACTCTTCAACGACACGTCGAGCGTTGGCGAGCGATATCTCCTGGGCGCGCTCCTCGGTGATGCCAACGTTGACGATATAGTCGCCTGCGATCTGCACCTGCTTAGAGCCCTGGCCACCCTTCTGGCTCTGCTCGCTGCCCGTCATTACTTGTTGCCTTTCGCGTCGCGGCCAATCTGCATCTGCGTTGCGTTATCGCCAGCGCGCTGTCTCTGCTTCACCGATGAACGTTTCGACATGATGCGCCATGTGACCGTGCTACCTGCAGTACCCCCAAGGATCAAGCCGATAAGCATGGTGCCCAGCCCGTCCAAGAACCAGTCCACGGATCCTCCGCTCTCGGGTGCCGTTCACCCGTCAGTCACGATACCAACCACCGCCGATTTGTCGCCCCTCAGCTGGCGGATAGGTATGACGGGAAATACCGGCGTCCGCAGTTGATCATCATCGAGGGCCAACGTTAGGAAGCTTCGAGTACGGTCACGCATTTGCCTGAAAGGCCCCCTTCAGGAAAACCTTGAGACGATCGGCAATGACCCTCGGGAGCGACCATCCGCCTACGCAGCGCTGTCACTCTGCGTTCAAGCACGGCGCGAGTTGGGGCCGGAAATGACTACGGCGCGGCATGCGTCTTCGCTTGGGCGACGCATCAGCCCGGGCTCTGGCATGATTACCAGCACATCCACCGGGAGGTTCACGTGGCAATGCTCGGCCTAGATATCGTAGCGGGCGCGAAGATCGTCAAGACCGAGCAGTTTGGCGATTGGTACCGCGATCCATGGGGTTGGCCCGAGACAACCCACGAGTTCGCCGAAACCCTTACCTTCGAAGACCTAGGCGTGTCGAAGCGGGGAAATCGATATGTCTACGAAGCTACGCCAGACTTCCATCTGTTCGACGTTCCTAAGTCATTCATAGGCGTGCGACCCGCGGTCATCCAGGACGTGCGGAGCCGGCTGGCCTACACGGCAGCTGCAGACGGCTTGGCGGCCCGGCTGCACGCCGACCTGCCCGAGTGGGTTTACGGCTGGCGCTACCGAGATGGAATCTACGGGAGGACCAACGAATGGAAGCTGTATCAGGAAAACCAAGCTGACGTCCATCGTCAGGACTTCGCGGCTCAGACCGATATCACTTCGTTCTTTGCGTCGATAGATGTCGACAGATTGATCGACAGGATTACCGACAACGTCGGCGCGGCCAACGTTTCGACTGACATCGTGCGGAAAGTGCTGGCTACGCATAACCTGCTTCACGGGCGAAGCGGAATACCGCAGCGCAGTTCCGCCTCCGCGTTTCTCGCTCACACCGCCTTGCGGCAGGTTGATGACCTGCTCGGGTCCCTCATGCAATCCGGGGAACTGACGGCGGCTCGGAGGTGGATGGACGACATCAGTTTTGAAGGCCCCGAGTCGGCGATGTACGGAGCGCTCTTGCAGCTTCAACAGTCTTGCCGCCAGGAGGGTCTAGAGATCAATGCCCTCAAGACAATGCTCATCTCTGGTGAACAGAGCGCTCAGCGCTTGCATGAGGAAGCGCAAGGCTTAATCAGGCTGCCCGTCACAACGACGCGCGTTACCAACGACTACGAAGACTTCGAGATGACATTCGTAGACCGAGGGGCGTTGCAGGAGGCGGAGGAGGATGTGCTGTCGTCACCGAGCCGAGCGCCGCGATCTAAAGTTGGCATCGTCCTGAAAAGCCTCGTCCGCTACGACGAGTACTCTCGCATCACCGATTGGATGTCAGCAGCCAAATACCTTCCGCACGCGGCGGACAAACTGAGTCGCTACTTGGCCGCTGGTAATCGCTCCCTGTGGGGGTTCGGCTTGAACCTCGCCGAATGGTTCACGGAGTTGCAGCTATCCGGATGGCCCCACGTGGAATGGGTTCAGGCACAGCACGCGCTCGCAGTTCCGTCCGAGGACGTCGATGAGGCGATGCGCGCGATTCTGGAGAGCTGGCTCAGCGAGAGCTCGAACCTCCAAAAGGTGGCGGTGGCAGTCCAACGGATCGCGGCCGCACATCCGGTTCGGTACCGAGCTTTGGTGGCCGCTCGCATGGACTCAGTACACGATCCTCTGCTGACGCGGCTCCTCGCGCTAGGCCTTCTCATGGCCGCCCAGCCAAAGGATGGCGTGCGTCAGGCTCTTCGACGTCACCCAAGTAACGCACTGACGCTCAAGTACTTGGAGGCGAGAGATTGGCGTCTGCCCAACGTTCCAGACGACTTTGATCCGATCCATGACAACGAAGACGGCGCCGATGAATCAGAAGCGGCGCCGTAAGCAAGCGCTCCTGCGCCCCCTCGAGCTCCTCTTGGCGCGCACGCACGCACACGCTCGCCGTGCCCTTCGTTCGATTCTGGGCAGCCTTCCGCGGACGCCCCTGACGGCTTTCTCTGAGATAGCCCAACCGAAACTTCGTCCCCGCCATGCTCTGGCCATGAGCTTGCCCACGGTCCCTCGGCGCGTGGTGTCGACAACAGCTCGCATGGGCACGACTACACACTTCCGCGTCCAGCGCGGCGGGGCACGAAGGAAAACCCAGTTCAAAAGGCATGTTACCGAACTGCGCCCACCAGCGCCACGCTGCCGCATTTGGCCTACCTGGCCGGCACGTCGGGACTGCCGGTAGCTGCGGGGCCGCTCAGAGAACCCTCAGAGCCGCTCACACCGATCCCGCGCGTCGGGCCTCACCAGTCCCCGGCACAGACCCAAAGGTGCGTTTACGCGATTGTTGAGAACCTCCTAGATGAGAAAAACCTCTTTGACCGCGATTTCGGCCTTGCGCACTTGTCGATGGTGAGCCTAACGGAAGCCTCGGTTCTCCACCACGAGTTCAATAAGACCGAGCAGAATCGCCTCGTGGACCGTGATCCCGATCGGTGGAGGTATGCGAACGACGACGGTGTTATCTACCCGGAGTAATTGAAGACCGGAGTCCTAGCCGCTCGACGTACCCTTGCGTGTCGTTTGATACGCAAGGGTACCTTTTCGTAATTGTGTTGGGCATAAGTATCAGGATCTCTCTTTGCCACCAGCCTGTTCCGACCGGCTGCTCAGATCGAGAAGGCCTGGTCGGTGAGGCGTCGCTCGGCAGCCTGCTGGCCGCTGGCCAGATGGCGAGGGACCATCACGCGGAGGGCGTCGGTGTCACGTGCGGCGACGGCCTCGAGGATCAGCCGATGCTCTTCGGCCATCGCGAGCAGATCGTCGTGCTGGCCGAAGAGCCAGCGCAGCCGGGTGACGAACACCGCGATGAGCTCGCCCAGCATCTCGTTGCCCGCGAGCTCGGCGGAGATCTCGTGGAACTCGCCCGCAGCGATCCGTGCTGCATCGGTCTCGCCGGCGGATGCTGCGGCGAATTCGCGCTCGTAGGCGGCCCGAAGCCGCGCGATCCCCTCATCGGTGTGACGTTCGGCGGCGAAGACGAAGATCAGGGTCTCGATCGCCTCGCGCACCTCACCGAAATCCTGGATGTCGCGATGCGTGAACTCGCGCACGACGGCCCAGGTCCGCGGGCGGGCGACAACCACTCCCTCGCCGACGAGAGTGCGGATCGCCTCGCGCACCGGAAGCCGCGAGACGTTGAGCTCGGCCGCGATATCGCGTTCGATGAGCCGGGAACCCGGGGCGCGCCGACCGAGCACGATGTCGTCGCGAAGAACGCGCGTCACCCGCACCGACTCGAGTTCGCCGGTAGTCCCCACCCCCGCCATAACCGAATTGTCTCACTCGGAGAACCGCCCGACAAGTTTGGTATCCCAGGGCGGCGCGGATGTTACGGGCGCGTGGTCGCGGTCGGACGCGAGAGAGGGAGCGGATGCCTCGGCATCCGCTCCCTCGTCTGAGTCGTCAGGGCCGACGGTTGGCGATCGCGAGGTTCGCCTTCAGCTCGTCGGCGTTCTGCCGCACGACGTATGCCGGGCGGTCGCGCTCGACCCTCCAGGACTCGCTGAGGGGTCCGACGTTGACCGTGTCGAAGCCGGCTTCGTCATAGAAGCGGGTGACGAAGGCGACGGCCTCTGCATCGTCGCCCGCCGTGGCGAGCGCACGCCGATCGGCCGTGCCCGCCGGCGAGCCATCGGTCGTGATGTCGGCCGCGAAGATGTGGTTGAACGCCTTCGCGATCCGAGACGTCGGCAGCTGGGCCTGCAGAAGCTCAGAGGTGGTGGTCTCGCCGCGGTCGAGGGCGTCGATGCGCCCGTCGCGTTCGAAGTAGTAGTTGTTCGTGTCGAGCACGATCTTGCCGGCGAGCTGCTCGACCGGCAGCTCGTCGATCTTGCCCAGGGGCACCGTGACGACGACGGCGTCGCCGGCCGCAGCGGCATCTGCGGCTGTCGCAGCCGATGCTCGATCGCCGAGCTCCGCGACGAGGTCTGCGAGTGTCTCCGGACCGCGTGAGTTCGCGATCACCACGTCATAGCCGTTGGCCACCGCGACGCGAGCGACCTGGCTGCCGATGTGTCCTGCACCGATGATTCCGAGAGTAGTCATGCTGGGCCCAACGCGCGCCCCGCGCCGCTATTCCCGGGTGACTCCGTGTGTCGCGATCACACCGTGAGCAGGAAGCGCTCCTCGACCCGGCGATAGCCAAGGCTCTCGTAGAGCCGGATCGCCGAGGCGTTGAAGCCGAAGACATGCAGCCCCATCGAGTCGGCGCCGAGTCGAGCCGCCTCGCGCTCGGCCGCGAGCATGAGATCCCGGCCGTAGCCCTTGCGACGCTGGTCCTCGGCGACCTCGATGTCGAGGATGAACCCGTGCGGCCGCCCGCCACGGCGACGGATGCCGATCCACAGCACCCCGACCTCGACACCGTCGACACGGGCGGTGAACAGCTCCTGCCCCTCCGAATCGATGCCGTCCGGCAGCTCGAGCTCCATCTGCCGGTGCGACTCGACCGCAGCATCGGCGGGGGAATATCGTCCGGATGCCACCAGATCGTCCGCGAAGGCCGCCTCGGATGCGGCGGCGAAGCTCGTGAAGCGCTCCGGGGTCATCGTCGCCACGACGAACCCGTCGTCTGTCGGCTGCACCGCCCGGGACGGGAGGGGTTCGAGAAGCATCTGGATCGACGCGACCTCGAATCCCCGCCCCTCGACGAAATCGCGGCCGGCGGTGTCGGAGGCATGCAGGGCGACACTCAGACGACCGACCCGCTGCCGGCGCGCGAGCGCCGTCAGCTCGTCGAGCAGATCATCGAGCTGACGGGCGCTGGGCTCGGTCGCGAACGCGAGATCGACGATGAACAGCACGCCGTTGTTCGCGGCGAGCCAGCCGGTGCCGATCCGGGTGTCGCCGTCGTCGATCGTCAGGATGAGCGAGGTCTCGGTGTCATGCCCGGCCGGGAGCAGCTCGTCGAGCACGGCGTCGACGTGCGCGACGGCATCGACGCCGACGTACATCCCCGATTCCTGTCGCAGCGTCACCAGGCGGGCCCTGGTGGCCTCACGCCAGTCGTCGAAGCCTTCGGCGGTGAGAGGTGTCAGTGCAACAGGCATGGATCCATCCTGCACCGCATCGCCTCGACGCTCACGACTTGTGCAGCGCGTCCTCCGCGGCCACCCACGCGAGCATCGCGCACTTCACCCGTGCCACGTAGCGCGAGACGCCCCCGAGAGCCGCGGCATCGCCGAGCAGCTCTTCGTCGGGCTCGATCTTGCCCCGCGAGCGCATCGCCTCGCGGAACGCCGCGATGCGGATCTCCAGCTCATCGACCGTGAGGCCCTCGGCCAGCTCGGCGAGCAGAGACGCGGATGCCTGCGAGATCGCGCAGCCGTGCCCCTCCCACGCGATCGCCTCGATGCTGCCGTCGGCGTCGCGGTGCACCTGCAGCGTCACCTCGTCACCGCAGGTCGGGTTGACCTGATGCGACTGCGCGGCGATCTCATCGCGCAACCCGAACCCGTGCGGGGTGCGGGAGTGATCGAGGATGAGCTCTTGGTACAGGTTCTGCAGGTCGCTCATGCGCCCCTCCGGAAGAAGTCGATCGCGCCCTGGACGCCGTCGATCACAGCGTCGATCTCGTCATCGGTCGTGTACAGGTAGGTGCTGGCCCTCGTCGAGGAGGTGACGCCGAGGCGGCGATGCAGCGGCTGCGCGCAGTGGTGTCCGACACGCACCGCGATGCCTCGATCATCGAGGAACTGCCCGACATCGTGCGAATGGATGCCCTCGACGTCGAAGCTCGCGAGCCCCACGCGCGGCAGATCGATGCCGGCGCCGAGCACGCGCACGCCCTCGATGGCCGTGAGTCCTTCGACGAGTCGCGCGCCGAAGGCGGCCTCGTGCGCCGCGATGCTCGGCATCCCGACCGCGGTCAGGTAGTCGATCGCCGCGGCGAGCGCGACCGCCTGGGAGACCCTCTGGGTGCCGGCCTCGAACCGTTGCGGCGGCGGCAGGTACGCCGCCTCGGTCGTGGTGACCGTGGTGATCATCGACCCGCCCGTCAGGAACGGGGGCATGGCCTCGAGCAGCTCGCGTCGCCCGTACAGTGCGCCGATTCCCGTGGGTCCGAGCATCTTGTGCCCGGACACCACGGCGAAATCCACGTCGAGTGCGCGCACGTCGAGCGGCAGATGGGGTGCTGACTGGCACGCGTCGAGCACGAGGAGCGCGCCGACGCCTCGCGCGAGCGCCACGAGCTGCGCGACCGGATTGATGACCCCGAGCACATTCGACACATGCGTGACGGCGACGAGCTTGGTGCGCTCGGTGATGAGCTCTGCGGCGGCGTCGAGCCGGAGGCCGCCGTCATCGTCGAGCGGAATGACACGCAGCGTCGCTCCTGTACGAGCCGCCAGCTCCTGCCACGGGATGAGATTGGCGTGGTGCTCCATCTCTGTGGTGACGATCTCGTCGCCCTCACGCAGACGCAGGCGCTCGGCGCCCGCGCCACCGCGACCGAGCGAGGCGTTCGAGATCGAGTACGCGATGAGGTTGAGCGCTTCGGTCGCGTTCGACGTCCATACGATCTCGCCCTCGTCAGCGCCCACGAACCGCGCGACGGTGGCGCGAGCGTCCTCGAACACCTCGGTGGCCTCGGCCGCGAGAGTGTGCGCACCCCGGTGAACCGCGGCGTTGAGGGTGGTGGCGAACTCGCGTTCGGCGTCGAGGACGGCGAGCGGACGCTGCGACGTCGCACCCGAGTCCAGATACACGAGCGGGTGGCCGTTGACCTCGGAACGCAGGAGCGGGAAGTCCTCGCGGAGTCGCCGCACCTCGACATCGGTCAGCGGGCCGCCCCCGGGAGGGGCGATCACGTCGGATTCGCGGGAGATGCTCATCCTTCTAGCTTCTCATCTGACGCACCCCGTGGGGCCTCCCGCCGAGGTGGCGCGATCAGGGTCGGACGAGAATGTTGTCCGTGTCCGCGAACCCGACGGCACCCGTCACCGGGTCGACATAGCGCAGAGTGATCCGGTGGAGCCCGGGCCGGACATCGACGAACGACACGATGGTCGACGAATCGCCGAGCACCACGAACGACGCGGGATCACCGTCCACGGACACGGATGCCGTCGCACCGGAGACGCCGCGGACGTCCAGCGAGAGGTCATCGCGTCGCCCGTCACCATCGGAATCGACGCGAGCGACGACGCCGTCCGAGTCCTCCCCGAGACCCGGAACGGGGAAGTAGCGGCGACCGGTCTGATCGCTCACCGTCTGCGCACCGGTGGTCGGGGATGTGTGGCGCATCGAGATCGACATCCCCTGGTGAAGCATGTCGACGTCGGGGCGCACCGAGAAGCCCCCGGCGGAATCGACGATGGTGGTGGCGATGACGAGGCCGGTCTCGTCGATGATCTGCACCGCCGCGCCCGGAGTTCCCGTGCCGGTGATGGTCGGCGCGAAACCCGTCGACGGGTCGATGCTCCAGTCCATCGTGACCGGGGGCTCGACCACCGGGGGCTCGACCACCGGGGGCTCGACCACCGGGGGCTTCTGCGGAACCGGAACCGTCGGGACCCCCACCGGAAGCTGAACGACCGGAGCCGACGATGGTCCCGCCGGGGGCCGGGTTCCCTCCTCCCCCGTGGTCAGCGGCTGCGTCTCGTCCGCCGGTGTCCGCGGAGCGACAGGATCGACGACGAGATCCGGCGCCGGCTGCATCTCGGGGGTCGCTGCAGGGGGTTGCGCGTCGACCTGCGCATCAGGCTCGGTGGGAGGCGACACGGGCGCGACCGTTTCGGGCGCGCCGATCGGAGCCGGGGAAGCGATGACGAGCGCAGATGGCGGAGTGGATGACGCGTCGGCATCCGGCGCTCCTGCGGGCGCCAGCTGAGCGGCGACCGCGACGACCGCGACGACCGCGGTCGCCGCGGCGGCGCTGCCGCTGACGACCAGCCACCGTGCATTGCCCCTCGGCATCCAGGCCGGCCCAGAGGCAGCCATGGCAGGTGCGGGAGACCCGGCCGAATAGGCCGCCGCCGCCGAACCGCCGAGAATCGCCGGCAGGAGCACAGCCCGCAGCTTCAACGAGGCCCGTTCGATCTCAGCGCTCGCCATCGTGCATCGGCGACAGTGTTCCAGGTGCGCATCGAATCGTGGGCGGTCCGCGCGCGCCACATGGCGCTTTCTGCCCTGCGCCACGATGCGCTCGCAGACCCAACGGCATTCGGGTTCGCGTCCGGGTTCCTTGATGTGGGCCTGCAGCCAGGCGAGCTTGAAGCCCTCGCGCGCCCGGGCCGCCAGCACGGAGACGGCGTTCGGGGTCATCCCCATGAGAGGAGCGATCTCACGCGGCTTCATGCCCTCGACCTCGAGATACCAGAGCAGGGTGCGCCATCGCTCGGGAAGGTCCTTGAATGCGGCCGTGAGCAGCGCCTTGTCGGACAGCAGGTCGAGCGAGTCCTCGGTATGCTCGGCAGGAACCTCTTCGATGTACTCCAGGGCGATGACGTCCTTCTGCTTGCCTCCCCAGGTGGCGGCCGCGCTGCGCACGGCCGCGAAGATGTACGGACGGAACGCCTCCGTCGGACCGCCGCCGTTGCGGATGGCGCTGAAGGTCTTGGCGAACGCCTCGCTGACGAGGTCCTCCGGATCGATCGAGCTCGTGATCGAACGCGCAGCGCGGAGGGCTGCCGGCGAGTGGCGATCCCAGAGCACGCCGAACGCACCGCTGTCGCCTGCTCGGGTCGCGAGGACGAGTTCGTCGTCGCTCGTCTCGGAGTCGATCCGCGTGCGGGCCATGGTGCTCGAGGCCTCCGACATCATCGTCCTCTCGGTTCGGAGATCGCGCGCGCCGCGTCGAGGCGCACACTCGAAGACGTGTCGACGAGCGTGCAGGGGATGTCGTCGACGCGGCTCACACCGAGAAAGCCCATCGCCGTGAGGAGCTCGTCGTGAAGCACCTCGAAAGCACGTTCCACCCCGGCCTGCGCTCCTGCGGCCAGCCCCAGGGCGAACGGACGGCCCGCAGCGGCTGCATCGGCACCGAGGGCGAGCGCCTTCGCGATGTCCGAGCCGCGCCGCATCCCACCGTCGATGATCACCGCTGCACGGTCGTCCACGGCGTCGATGACCCCGGGGAGGGCCTCGATGGTCGCCTGCTGGCTGTCGAACTGACGGCCGCCGTGGTTCGACACGAAGACCCCGTCTGCACCGTGTTCGACGGCCAGGCGCGCATCCTCGGGCGTCATGATGCCCTTCACCACGATGTTCCCCGTCCAGGCGCTGCGCAGTCGGGCGATGTCGTCCCACGTCGCCGTCTGGTTCTCATTGCGCGCCATCCAACCCTCCATCTCACGCATGCGGATCGCTCGTCCCTCGATGCGGTAGTTGCCCCAGGTCATCGCGCGTCCGAGCAGCCACCGCGTGACCCAGGCGGGGTGCAGCGCGGTGTTCACGATGTCGCGCAGCGGCGGTCGCGGCGGCATGCCGGTTCCGTGTCTGAGGTCCCGGTCGCGCTTGCTCGACACTGCGACATCGCCGGCGACGACGAGCGTGTCCACGCCGAGGGCACGGGCGCGATCGATATGGCGACGCGTCTCGGCGGCGTCGTTCCAGAAGGCGATCTGCGCCCATACTCGCCCGGGAGCGGCATCCGCGACCTCATCGAGCGAGCAGCCCGACCAGGGGCTGTGCACGAAGACACTGCCCGAGGTCGCGGCTGCCCGCGCGATGGCCACGTCAGCGTCGGGGTGGCACACGGTCAGAAGGCCCATGGGAGAGACGACCAGGGGAAGGTCGAGTCGGGTTCCGAGGATGCTGGTCGCCGCGTGGCGCTGGGAGGTGTCGACGAGAACCCGTTGGGAAAGCAGATGCGCGTCGAGCGCCTCACGGTTGCGTCGAAGGGTGAGCTCGTCGAGCGCCCCTCCCTCGATGAAGTCGAAGACCATGGCCGGCAGGCGGCGCCGGGCACGGCTCCTGAGGTCGTCGATGCTGTGGATGTGTCGCACGTCGTGCTCCTGTGGGAAATGGCTGTCAGTGCAGGATTCGGGAGAGGAAGGTCTGGGTGCGCTCGTGTTGCGGACGCACGAGCACGTCGTCGGGCGAGCCGCTCTCGACGACGACCCCGTCGGCCATGAACACGACCTGATCGCTGACCTCTCTGGCGAAGCCGAGCTCGTGCGTGACGACCATCATGGTCATCCCCTCTGCGGCGAGGTCCCGCATGACCGCGAGGACCTCGCCGACGAGCTCGGGGTCGAGCGCCGAGGTCGGCTCGTCGAACAGCATGAGCTTCGGCTTCATGGCCAATGCCCGGGCGATCGCGATGCGCTGCTGCTGACCACCCGAGAGCTCTTGCGGATACGACGACGCCTTCTCGCCGAGGCCGACCCGCGCGAGCAGCATCTTCGCTTCGCCCACGACCTCCGCCCGCGGACGTCCCAGCACCTGAATCGGTCCCTCGATCACGTTCTCCAGGACCGTTCGGTGCGGAAAGAGGTTGAAGCGCTGGAAGACCATGCCGGTGTGGCGACGGGTCTTCGCGATCGCCGACTCCCTCGCCTCGACCAGGCGCCCCCGGTGGCGGGTCGCGCCGACCAGCTCGCGATCCACGAGGATGATCCCCGCATCGACCGTCTCGAGGCGGTTGACGCAGCGCAGCAGCGTCGTCTTGCCTGATCCACTCGGGCCTATCAGACACGTCACCGAACCGGCGGGGATCTGAAGCGAGACGTCCGTGAGCACCGTGTTGTGCCCGAAGGCCTTGCGGACTCCGCGGATCTCGACCATGTTGCGAGTCATGCGACCTGCTCCTTCGACTTCTTGACCCGCACGACCCGACGCGGGGTGAAGCCGCGCCCGTACCGCTCTTCGAGTCGCGACTGCACGACACTGAGCACCGTGGTCAGCACCAGGTACCAGATGCAGGCGACGAGCAGCAACGGGATGACCTCGTAGTTGAGCGAGTAGATCGACTGCACGGCATACAGCAGGTCGGAGATCGCGAGCACGCTGACGAGCGATGTCCCCTTCAGCATCGAGATGACCTGGTTCCCCGTGGGCGGGATGACGACGCGCATCGCCTGGGGCAGCACGACGCGACGCAGCAGCGTCGACCGCGTCATGCCCAGGGCTCTTCCGGCATCCAGCTGCCCCTCATCGACCGACGAGATGCCGCTACGGATGATCTCGGCCATATAGGCCGCCTCGTTCAACGACAGACCGAGCAGAGCGGCGCCGAGCGGGGTGATCAGGACGTTGGCGGAGCCGATGACGATGCTCGGGCCGCCGAACGGGAGACCCACGGCGATGACCGGATACAGCGCTGCGATGTTGTACCAGAAGATCAGCTGCACGAGCAGCGGAGTGCCCCGGAAGAACCACACGTAGACGCCGCTCACGCCTGCGAACACGGCGTTTCCGGAGACACGCATGATCGCGAGCACCACCCCGAGGATGATGCCCGAGGTCATCGAGGTGACCGTCAGCACGAGTGTCAGCAGCATGCCCTGGAGCACCTGCGGGTCGAACAGGTAGGCCCCGACCACAGGCCATCCGAAACGCGGATTGGTGGCGACGTCGATCAGGAAGAACGCGACGAAGAGGCAGAGCAGCACGCCGCCGATGAGGATGCCGAAGCGCCGGCGCTTGTGCACCTCGAGCGACGTGAGGGTGCGCTGCATACCTGTCACACCGGCGGGCTCTCCCGTCACGCGGGCGCCCTCATCGTTCAGGGTCATGCTCGTCAGCCCTGCGCCGCGTTCACGCGCGCTTCGGTGATCGCCATCGACTCGAGCCCGTAGTCGGCGAGCAGCCGCGCGTACTCGGGCGAGGCGATGATGGCGTCGAGCGCGGCGGCGATCGCCTCGAGGGTCCCCGAGTCGTGAGGGATGCCGACGGCGACCGGCGCGAAGTCGTTCTCGTCTCCGACCTCGAGCTTCGGGTCCTGCGCGACCGCGTATCCCAGAATCGGGGAGTCGGCGTAGACGACGTCCGCACGGTCGCTGAGCAGTGCGGAGATGGCCTGACGGGTGTCCTGGAACTGGAGGATCTCGAGTGGCTTCCGCCCCGCATCCTCACACGCCTGATCGAGCCCTGGCACGTTGACGGTGAGCTGATACGAGCCCTTCAGCACCGCCACCCGCTTGCCGCACATCCCGTCGAAGTCGAGCTTCTGGGGATTTCCGGCCGGCACCGCCAGAGCACTTCCCATCTGCACGTAGTCGACGAAGTCGAGCTGCTCCATGCGCTCCTGCGTCGGGGTCATCGACGAGACCGTGAGGTCATATCGCCCCGCGCTCATGCCCGGAATGATCGTGTCGAAGGTCGTCACCTCGATCTTCAGGTCGAGACCCAATGCCCCTGCGAGCAGCCGCGCGATATCGGGGTTGATGCCCGTCATCTCCTGGGTGCCCTCGCGGTAGAACTGGGTCGGCGGCTCGTTCGTGGGGATCGCGACCCGCAGCGTCCCGCCGTCCTGCAGCTCATCCGGGAGCAGGGCGATGGCGTTCGCCACCGGCTCCATCGTCACCTCATCGGCAGCGGACTCCGGAGGTTCCTCCTGCGCGGCACAGCCGCCGAGGGCCGCGACCAGACCGAGTGCCGCGATGATCGCCATCGATCCGCGGCGCGAGAGGGGAATGCGGGTCATGTGAGCGTCCTGACTGGGCGAAGACGCCCTGAATCCATCGGGAAAGGGAAATTGATGGTCGGAATTCTCACGAGGTCCTCGTCGACCTCGTACTCTCAGTCTTGCGGCCCACCCGTCCGACCGATATGTAGATTCCTCCCCTCCTGGACGACGATGAATGGAGAAGGCTCCATGACCGAAATATCGGAGCGATCCCTGTCGAGCGAGCCCACGCTGAACGAGGCGCTGTTCGTCAGCGACGGCATGCTCTCGCTGGTCGGAGACCGACGGGCGAAGGCCACGGCCTTCACAGGCGTGGTGTTCTTCGATCCGACCGCCGACGCCGCGGAGTACCGTGACCGCATCGTCCTCGCCGCGGGCACGGCGTCGTCGGACGTCGACCTCGCAGATCTGGCAGAGCTGCTCGCTGCGGCAGGGGCGGCTGCCCTGGTGGTGAGGCGTGACGAACGCGGCATCGTGGCCACCGAGGACAGGGGCGGCGGAGCCGTCGAGCTGCCCGTCCTCCACCTCGTCGGCGGTGACTGGGCCCATCTCGCCACCGTGCTGCGATCGCTGCTCGGCTCGCACTCGGTCGGACGTGTCACCGGCGTGCGGCCGGGTGACCTCTTCGGTCTCGCGAACGCGCTGGCGACGCTCGCCGAAGGAGCCGTCAGCATCGTGGACGCCACCGGCCAGGTCGTCGGGTACTCCACCCACAGCGAGCAGCCGATCGACGACATCCGTCGACGGACCACGCTGCTCCTGGAAGAGGAGGTCCCGGTCTCCTCGGACACGGACTATCAGTCCCTCCTCCGCGCCGCCGGTGCGCGACACTTCCCTTCCGAGACCGACCAGTTCGGCAGGGTCGGCATCGCGGTGCGCGCGTCGGGTGAGCTTCTCGGGTCGATCTGGGTGATACAGATCGACCCCGCCCACGCTGCTCGCACTCAGACGCTCCTGGACGAGATGGAGCCGATCGCGGCACAGCACCTCCTGCGGGTGCGCGAGGATGCGGCAGATCGAGATCAGCGGACGTCCGGCCTGCTGCGCACCCTGCTCGAAGACGGACGACATGCCCGCACCGCGGCGTCGCACCTGCTGATCCGTCCAGAGGCGGGCTGCACGATCGTCTGCTTCCGCGTGAACACGTTCGACGCCGTCGAGGCCATGCGCGGATTGCACCGACTCCTGCATCTGGCGATCAGCGCGTCGAGTGCGGCGTTTCCCGGTTCGCACAGCGCCGTCATCGGCTCGCAGGTCGTGACGCTCATCCCCGGCACGATCGCCGCACGGGTGCAGACGTTCGCCCAATCGGTCGTCCGCACCGATGCAGCGCTGCTCGCGGGAATCGGCACACGCGCGTATGACATCAACGGGATCGCCCGCTCCCACCGCGAGGCCGGGGCGACGGCAGGCGTCCTGCTGACTTCGGCGGTCTCCGACGAGCGTCACCGGATGACCCGAGTGGCGACGTTCGACGAGATGCGGGATCGCCTCGCGATCCTGCAGGTCACCGACCTGATCGAGGACCTCGACGCGGCGGTGGGCGACTCGGCGAGCATCCTGGCCGACCACGACGCCGCACAGGGCACGGATCTGACGCGCACCATGCGCGTCTACCTCGACCAGCTCGGCAGCGTGCGCGAAACGGCGACGGCGCTGCACGTTCACCAGAACACCGTCCGATATCGGCTCGAGGTCGTGCGCAACGAGCTCGGGATCGACCTCGACTCTCCGGACACGCGGCTCTGGCTCTGGCTTCGGCTGTCGGCGCCCGCGCGCACGGCGATGTGAGCGATCATTCGATCGCCGCCGGCAACAGCACCGACAGTCCCGCGCGACCCGTGGACCGATCGATGTACCGGGCGGCGACGAACGGCTGATCGACGCCGAAGCGGACGACGATGCCGTCGTCGTCGTCGTCGGTCGCGAGCCGCACCGTGCGCGACCGCCCCTGCTCATCGAGCAGCTCGACCCACGCATCCGGTGCGGCACGCAGATGCAGACAGCTGACCGCGACGAGCGATGCCTCAGGACAGGCATCGTGGTCTGCGGCGGCGATCGTCGGCGTCGCGAAGGTCAGCGGCCCCATCACCTCCGCCGACTCGGTGACTCCGGTCGCCGCGTCGTACTGCCTCACGCTGAGCGTCATGCCCTGACGCAGGGCTTCACCCGAGACGTCGAGCACGAATGCGCCATCCTCGTCGATCGCCCCGGTGTCGAGCATGACGCCTGCCTCGTCGGTCACCGTGACGACCGCGCCTGCAGCGCCGACCCCCTCGATCAGTTCCGGCACGAGAGAGTCCTGGACGATCGGCTGAGTGATGCGGAACTCCACCGGATCGACGGGCGGCGGTGGTGTCTCAGGCGGTCGATCGGTCGGGGCCGGTGTGGGGGTGTGAACCACTGTGGACGGGTCCGGTACGAGACTGACCGGCGCCTGCGGGAGCTGGCTCGCGGCGACGGGCGCGGGACTCTCCGGTGCACGACTCGCGTCCGAACGGGGCTCCGGTTCCGGATAGAGCTCGGGCTCCGGCGACGGCAGGGGCGTCGGTGCGGGCGTCGGCTGGGGCGTCGGCTCCGATGCGGGCGGCTGAGCCGGGGTGCGCGGCAGAGCTTCGAGAACAGGGCCTGCCTCACCGGAGACCGACGCCTCGGAGATCGATCGGGTCAAATCGGAATCGTTCGACTCCTCGGCTGACAGGCTCAGGATGCTGCCCGCCAGCATGATGGCTCCTACCGCGACGACGGCGGTCGCCACCACAGCCGCCATGCCGCCCGCTGGCACCACCGCCGCTGCTCCGTGCGCGGCGACTGGCGCCCCCACGCCGATCGAAGAGGGTGCCGCATCGGCCCAGCCGGACGACCCGGTAGACCCGGTAGACCCCACCATCGGGGCTGCCGCCAACGGGATTACTCCCGTGACCTCGGCCTCGGCGGAGGCGTCGCCGGTGTAGATCGCGGCCGCCACACCGCCCAGCAGCGCCGCGGGCAGGATCGACCGCAGCCGCTGCGAGACGCTGTCGATCTCAGCCGCGACGATACGGCAGCCGCCGCATACGCTCATGTGCTCTCTGAGTCGATCGGCATCGCCGGCCACGACCGACCGACCGCGTCTGTCGACGACTCGCTCGCAGAACCACCTGCAGTCCTCAGATCGAGAAGGATCGTGGATGTGCGCCTCGAGCCAGGCCCGTCTGAAGCTGTCGCGTGCGCGCGCGGCCAGGGCGGAGACCGCATTGGCCGTCATCCCCATCAGTGGCGCGAGCTCTCGAGGCTTCATGCCCTCGACCTCGAGGTACCAGAGCAGGGTGCGATGACGAGCCGACAGTGTGCCGAACACGGCCGCGATGCTGGACCGTTCGGCGATGCGCTCGAACGCATCGCTCCCGTCCGATGAGAGATCCCCCTCCGAGATCAGGTCGATCGACAAGTCGGTCCCGTTGCGAGACCATCGCGCTGCCGTGTTGCGCAGCGTGGCGAGGAGGTACGGCCGGAACGCATCGTTCGGCCCACCGCCCGCCTTGGTCACTCTGAGTATCGACGCGAACGCCTCGCTCACGAGGTCATCGGGATCCGACGCGGGCGAGATCGCTCGCGCAGCTCGGCGGGCGGATTCGACATGACGCCGCCACAGCAGGGCGAAGTCACCGAGGTCTCCACCCCGCACGGCCTCGATGATCTGAGCATCGGACGGTTCCCCCGAGATGTCATCATCGCCGTCGAGATGCGGGCGCAGGATCATGCTGCTCCGGATGCTGTCGAGTCCCGCATCGCGGGTGGAGCGCCGAAGACGGATGAGAGACGAGGCAGTGGGGATGCCTCGTCTCTCCGACTCTCGTAAGGGTCGATTCCGCTCTGAGAAGGTTCGGCCGGGGAGTGGTCGACCTCTGCTGCGCGGGCGTCGGCCGGGAACCCGACGCGAGGCCGATGGCCATACCTACAAGACCGGTATGACCGGAAAACATGACGGGCGGACTCGGAGATTCTCGCCGTGCACGACATCAGCTGCCACCCGCCGCCGGGTCGACGGGCGCGAGCGACAGGAAGCGCATCTTGTTCTCGCCGTAGAAGCACGTCTGCACCATGAACTCCCCCGTCATGCCGGCGAGTTCTTCGACGTCCGACCATTTGGGTGTGTGCCGTTCCTCGACCACCTCATAGACCACGTCGGAGCCTTCGACGGAGACCCGCTGCCCGAGCTCCCAGCCGAGGATCACGTCGCCCCCGCAGTTGTTGTGCGCGGCGAACAGCGGCAGCACATCGTCGATGCGGTAGCTGACCATCTCGGTGAAAGTGCCGTCGCACCGGTCGAGCTCGACCATTCCGCCCTCGACTCCGAGTCTGATGACGGGCAGCTCGTCGGGCGAGAAGATCTCATGGAACGTCTTCAGCACCGAGACTCTGGCGTCACCGGTCACCTTGTCGACGGCATCGGGGGCGAGCACGGATGCAGCGAGGAAGGAGGCGCCCAGCCCGACGAGGAGGATGCTGGCGGACAGCAGACCGAGCCGTCGCCGCGGCCGGCGACGCGTGCCGGGCTCGTCGGGTTCATCGCCGTTCGAGGCGGCGAGGTCCACTGCGATGTCGACAGTCATGAGTCGGATGCCGCGGCGACGTGCGTCGATCGCCGGCCACTGCGGTTCTTCCGGGTGCGGCGAGGCTTGACGATGATGAAGGTGAGTGCAGGCACCCCCACGACGAGCAGCGCCCACCACGGGAAACCTGCCGGGTCGGTGGTGTCCGAGATGGTCGTCACGGAGGAGTCATCGGCCGGAGCGGCGATGCGCTCCGCGCGCACGAGCAGCCGGTGCGTGTTGACGCCCGTGGGCGTGCATGTGACGAGCGTGAGGTAGTCCTTGCCTGCGACCTGACGCAGCTCTTCCGCGTCGTCGGGAAGAACGGTCTTGGTCTGATCGACCTCGTAGTAGAGGTCTTCGCCCACAGCGCTGACGATGATGACGTCGCCCTTGACGAGTTCGTCGATGTCGTCGAAGAGTGTGGCCTGCACGAAGCCGTTGTGGCCGGTGAGCACCGAGTGCGTCCCTGGGCCTCCGACCGGAAGCGATGAGCCGTAGAGGTGTCCGATGCCGCGGGACAGCGTGTCTTCGTCGGTGCCGTGGAAGACCGGCAGGTCGACGTGGATGCGCGGAATGCGAATCCGCGCCATGGTGTCGGTCCCCTCGGTGGTCAGAGTGTCGAAGTACGCCGCAGCTCCCTCACCGATCGCTGTCTGCTGGCCGTCTGCGCCGAGGGCGTACGGGTCGCGCAGCGGCCCGGTCGGAAGATTCTCGTTGTACTTCTCAGCGGCGGCGAGCATCTCGTCGACCGCCTCATCCGGGATCTGCTCGACCGACTGGACGTATCCGTCGACGTCGGTGTCGTGGCTCCAGGCGGAGAACCACGAGGCCGCGGTCGGGTAGACGAGGACCACGATGCCGATGGTCGCGATGAGCATGACGATCGACTGGCTCCATCCCCACCGCGCCTTCTGGGCGGTGGCACCCATACCGGGTCGCACGGGGGCATCCGGCATGGACGCGTCGATGAGGGTCATGCTGCGCTTTCTGATCGGAGCGGCGGGAAGAACACGGTGGATAGGAATGGGCCGTGCGGGGGAAGGGACCTCTTCACCTCCCCCGCACGGCCGGTCTTCGCGTTACGCCTGGGCTGCGGCCTTGCGGCGGCTGCGGATGGCGAGCAGGACCGCTCCTCCGAGCAGCATGACGCCGCCGGCGAGGAACAGGGTCGTGCCGGTGCCACCGGTCAGCGGCAGGGTGAAGCCCGCGTTCGACGGAACGTTGACGACCTCGAGGTCTAAGCCCACCGCCGAAGTGGCGGCGGTGACGGTGAACTCGATCGGAGCTGCGAGCAGCTCGAACCCGTCGGGAGCGACGGTCTCGGCGAGCCAGTACGACTGGTAGCCGTCTTCACCCACGGCGACAGTGGCGTTGTCCGCCCAGTCGGAGTACCGCAGACCCGAGATGGTCACGGTGCCGTCAGCGGCGACCGCGAACTCCGTCGAACCGGCGAGCGCGATGGCGTTGGTGCCGTCGATCGCGTCCTGCTCGGTCGGGTACACGGAGAACACAGCACCGGTGAGCGGTGCGCCGGCCTTGTCGGTCTTCTCGACCGTGATGTCGCCCCACTTGGTGATGACCTCGGGGGTGACGGTCGGTCCGCCGTGCTGTCCGGGTGCGACGGTGTACGAACCGGCGTTCGGGTAGAGCACTGCCGTGTTGGCGATCTCGCCGACCGTGTTGACCTCGGCGGTGATGACGACCTGGACCTCGGTGGCGGGGTGAGCCGCGAGCACGGCGCGACCAGCGGCGGTGAACTCGACCGTGACCGCGTTGGTCGCGGCGTCGTGCACGACCGTGTAGTCACCCGCAGCGAGCGGGGTTCCGTCGACGAGCGTCACAGCGGCGCTCACGTAGTCGAGCTTGGCATCGAGCGCGTCGACGATCTTGTAGCCGTCGATGACCGCGACGTTCGGGATGTCACCGGTGATCGTGAAGTCGATCTCATCGCCGAGCTTGATGTCGGCCGAGTCCTCGACGGTCTTGGTCGCCTCGGTGAGGGCGTTCTTCGGGTAGACGTGCACGTCGTACAGCCAGGTGCTGTCATCGGCGGGGTCGGTGAGGGGGACCGTCACGAGGAAGGGAGCCACGCCGGTCGAACCGGCCAGCGGCGCCGTCTCGACCACGAAGTACAGGCCGAGGTCGAGGTTCGCCAGAGCGACCTCGCCGTTCGCGTCGGTCAGCGTCTGCCCGCCGACGGCGCTGGCAGTGTATCCGGCAGCCGTGATGTCGGCCACGCTGTCGGGGCCGAGGTCGGCGAGATCGTTCGCGTCGACCCAGCCCTGGTTGCTGGTCAGGTCGATCGCGTCGACCTTGTAGACCGTGAAGCCCACGCCGGGCAGCGGTGTCAGCGCGACGTTCTGCTCGGTGCCGTCGTTCGGCAGGCCGGTGGGCGTCTCGGGCGCCTCGAACTTGTGGATCGTCAGCGAACCGACGGCGTCCGGGTCTACGAGGTTGGGCGTCGCGGCGCTTGCAGGCGCTGCGAGGGTCAGCGCGGCAACGCCTGCGACGAGCAGACCTGCCGCGACGCGGGATCCGCGTCCGTTGTTGGGAGTGTTCACTGTGTCTCTCTCTAGGTGGCCAGGTCGCCCTGGTGGGTTACAGGTGGTGGATCGTGAGAACTGCAGATCAGTTCTGCGGGTCTGTGGCGTCGGCACGCGCGGTGCGCCGGCGGACCCAGAGGGCCAGCCCGCCCGCGCCGAGCACGGTCAGGGAACCGGCGAGGATGTAGGGCAGTGGGCCCGTTCCCCCGGTGGTCGGGAGCGACATCGCGGGGACATCGTGCACCGTGATGATCTGCCCGGAGGCGGTCACCGCCTGATCCCCGCCCGCCGCGATGCTCACGGTGCGGTCGGGGTTGATCACGAACTTCACCGGAGCCGCAAGCAGGCTGAAGCCGTCAGGCGCTGTCAGCTCACTCAGCCAGTACGTGCCGGCCGGGATGCTGTCGATCTGGAAGAGACCGGTCTCAATGCCGTCGAGGGTGAGAGGCAGTGCCGTGCCGGGCTCGCCGTTCGCGTCGGCGAGGACCGCGAAGGCGGATCCGTCCATACGCACCCAGGAGTTCGCGGCGGACTCGCCGACCTTCTCGACCTGCAGCGGGATCCGGAACGGCTCGACCGGGGTCTCGGTGCTGTCGTTGTTCGAGCGGACCGGGCCACCCTTCGGGCCGGTTCCCGTGGAGTAGGCCGTGTTGACGACCTTCTTCGCGTCGACGTCTGCCTGGTCGATGACGTACGGCGCATTCGCTGCGCACGTCGAGACCTGGGTCGGCGCGATCGTCGTGGGCGTGCACGTGACGGTGATGGCGCGCTGCGTCAGTCGGTCATCGACCACCGTGATGTTCGCGACCGTGACGTTCCCGGTGTTGGTGACGGTGAACGCGTACATGATGTGGTCGCCGAGCCCGGTCACGCCGTCCTGGTCGACGTCGACGACCGAGGCCGTCTTGTCGAGCACGAGCGCGGGCGTCCAGGTCGCGGGGATGGTCTCGTCATCGGTGTCTGTGACGTTCGGTCCGGCCGTCGGCGTTCCGGTGGCCCGTGCGACGTTCGTCAGCGGAGCGTTGTCGAGGTCCGCCTGCTGCACCACGTAGGTGGCCGTGCAGGTCATCTTGGCGCCGCTGGCGAGCGTCGATCCCTGAACCGGTGCGCAGGACAGCGTCGTCATGTCACCCGCACCCGAGAACGTGTCCTCGGTGATCCGCACGTTCGCGAGGTTCGTGTTGAGCGTCGTGTTCGTCGCAGCCTGGGGAGTCGTGTTCGTCGCCACGAAGCTGTAGGTGATGACGTCGCCGACCTTCGAATACACCTTGTCCGGGTCGGTGTCGCTGGTCACGGCTGCTCCGTTGACGGCGGTGATGCTCTTGACGATGTCGATCGACGGCTGGATGACCTCGAGCGACGCGTTCGCCGGCGGGTTCAGGTTCGTCGTGATGTTGGCAGGACCGTTGATGTAGGTGCCGTTGACCGTGGAGGTGACATCGACGGTGATGGTGCACGATGCCTGGCCGAGGGCGAGGTCACCGCCCGTGACCGACACCGAGTTCCCGCCGGCGGGCGCTGTGACCACGTAGGCCGCCCCGGTGCGCTGGATGCAGGTGCCGCCGACGTTCGGCGCCGCCGCGATCTTGAGGTTCGTCGGCAGCGCGTCGGTGATGGTCCAGTCGGTCTTGGCCATGAGGTCGCTCGTGTTCGTGACGGTCAGCGTCATCTTCGAGGTGGAGCCGTTGGTGATCACGGCCGGGCTGAACGCCTTGTCGAGCTGCGGCGTCACGTCGACGATCTGCGGAAGGTCGAAGGCAGCGTCGTTGCCGGCACCGCTCGCAGTCGCGTTGAACAACGACAGCCCCAGGTTCGCGGTCGTGCCGACGGGGATCTGGTAGGCCGCCGACTGCAGCTTGGCGACCTGTGCCGCGAAGGAGGCTGTGGTGCACGGGTCGAGGCCGGTGCTGAGCACGACCGGAGAGCCGTTCACGATCAGCGAGAATGTCTCCTTCGGCTGGTTCGCTCCGCCCGCTGCAGGGCAGTTGATGGCAGCGAAGTATGCGGACACCGCGTAGTAGTGACCGGCGACCGCAGGGATCGTGTTCACCGTGCGGAACTGGGTGCCCGCAGCGATGGCGCCGTTCGTCGCGTTCGTGTACGACGTCAGAACCTGGTTGGTGGCGGCCTGCGCGGCGGTCTGGCCCTGCGCGACACCGAGGGCACGGGCCATCTCCTGGAGAGCGGGCCACGTGGTCGTGACGTTGTTCGCGCAGCCCAGATCGGTGACCGGTGCAGCCGGTGTCACGCCGCTCATGACCCAGCCGTTGCATTGATTGCCGGCAGGCGTGTACTGCGTCGAGGCTGTGTAGGTCGAGTTGGCCGCGGCCGCGCCACCTGTGTAGTTCAGGATGCTGATCGGCAACAACGCCGCACTCTGGTTCGAGAAGTTCTCGGTGTACACCGGCGTACCCGGCTGGGTGGTCCCCGGCGTGCCGGGCACCGTCGCCGCGGCGGTGATGCCGCTGCTGGGGGCGAGTGTCGCTCCGGCGACGAGCACGCCGGCGATGGCGAGTCCGCCGAGCAGCCGCGTGATCGCCCGTCGGCGAGGCGCGACCGCAGAGCGCGATGACCGCTCGGTCGCGCGGTGGTGCGAGCGAATGCTCATGAATGTCCCAATCCCGGCATGCCGTCGCTTCGCCGTCTCCGGCGATGCGAGAGAGGCGGTTGCCTGTCCCCGAAAGTCGTGTGTGTCCCCCAGTGCGAGACAGGAGCGGGAGCTCCTGTCACATACCCAGACCCCGACTCGGGCGTTTTATGACGGGCCGGGGAAAAAACTTCGAGAGCGGTCTTCCGGGCTGCCCTAAGCTCGCACCATGTTCAGTGCCCAGACCCTCGCGACCTTCGTCGTGGCGGCGTTCGTCATGGTCGTGATCCCCGGACCGACGGTGCTGTTCACGATCGGCCGTGCGATGGCGCTGGGACGATGGGGCGGTTTCCTCAGCATTTTGGGCACGGCGATCGGCTCGATCCTGCTCGTCGTCGCCGTCGCCCTGGGCGTCGGCGCCGTGGTGGCGCAGTCGATCGTGCTGTTCACGACGGTGAAGGTGCTGGGCGCCGGCTACCTCGTCTTCCTCGGGATCCAGGCGATCAGGCACCGAAAGGATGCCGCCGTCGCCGTGACAGGACCCGTGGCGAGGCGGTCAGGCGCGCGTCTGCTCGGCGAGGGATTCGTGGTCGGGGTCACCAACCCCAAGTCGATCGCCTTCTTCCTGGCGATCCTTCCTCAGTTCGTCGACCTGCACGCAGGGTCGGTGCCGATGCAGCTCTTCGTGCTCGGCACGATCGTCGTGGCGATCGGAATCAGCTGCGACGCGATCTGGGTGCTGCTCGCGAGCGCTGCGCGCGAATGGTTCGGACGCTCGCCGCGTCGCATCGAGGCGATGGGCGCCACCGGCGGCGTGCTCATGATCGGGCTCGGCGCGTTCCTCCTGTTGTGGAACGACAGACCTGCGACCGCCTGAGGCCGATACTCACATCCGCGCGAACCGGGCCCGGACCATCGAGAACACGCCGTAGATCGCGAGTCCGACGCCGACGAGCCAGAGAATCGCTCGTCCCCACGGCAGGTCGATGAGGCTGCGCAGAGCCCCATCGAGGCCGGCGGCCTTCTCCGGGTCCTGCGTCCACGCGGCCACCACGAAGAGCAGCCCTGTCGTCGTGATCGCGATGCCCTTGGCGATGTAGCCCGCGATACCCAGGGCGATGATCCCGGGCCTCGAGGGCCCGTCGGGGACATCCATCGTCTTCTCGAAGCCTCTGGTGAATCCGATGACGACGAACCCGACGCCGACACCCGCCACGGTGAGACCGAGGAGGATGAGCAGCACGATTCCGCCGGGCGCGCCGAGGACCACTGCGCTGAGGGTGCGCAGCGTCGTCTCCGACTCGACATGCCCTCCGAAGGCGAAGATCAGCGCCAGGCCTGCGATCACGAGATACGCCCCCGCGATGCCGATCAGCTTCACCCTCATCCCCCACTTGCGCGGCTCTTTGCCGCCGGCGAGGAGACCGCTCGCGATCTGCCACACGGCCAGCGCGATCAGCGCCACTGCGACCACTCCGAGAACCAGCCCGCCGACAGGCGTGGAGCGGATCTGCTCCATCGCACCGTCCTGGTCGGCATCCCCTCCACCGCCGGTGGCGATCGAGACTGCGATCGCCCCGATGATGATGTGCACGAGGCCGACGACGACGAAACCCGCCCGCGCCACCCTCCGGAATGCATCGGATCGCTGCGCCGTGCGCGCGGCTCCCTTCGCTGAGGTCATCCGAGCAGGATATCGCCGAGCGCCGAGAACCTCAGAGGGGCTTGCACTGCCCGGGCTCGGTACTCGTCAGGCGCGTCGCTCGACGGGTTGACGCAGGATCGTTCGAAGCTTCGACGGTTCGACCCGTCTGACATCGCTGAGGTAGATCTCGTGGTGCAGGCCCGTCATCGACAGGCCGTTCCGGGGGATGAACCGATGGTGCAGCTCGTCGAGCACCGGGGCCTCGTCGTCGTAGGAGCCGACATGGAGCGTCTGCACGCAGAGGCCTTCGTCGAGGGTCGCGAGACGCACCGAGCCGAGGGCGGGCGCTGGCTGCTTCTTCTTCGCCAGCTTCGCCTCGACCCTGCCGACCGCGTGGTCGAACATCTCCCGGGTGATGTGGTCGGGCACCATGATCATGAGAGTCCAGTGCCACATCGACTTGTCGCGGCGCGATGTGAAGGACTCCATGTCGGGCGCGTGCCACTGCCCCTCGAGCGGCATCACGACCGTGTCGATCCCGAGCTGCTCCCTGCTCGCGAACTTGAGCGCGTAGGCGAGCGGGAAGAGTGCGGACACCGCGTGCTGATATTCCTGCGCGGTGTTGGGATCGCCCGCCCCGTCGACCATCAGGTACTGCATCGAAGGGACATCGAGGATGCGGAACTCCCCGCGCTTCGCTGCGTAGGCGTCGAGGGTCTTCTTCGGGTCGAGCGCCATCGTCAGCTGCGCTCTCCCGGATCGGCGAGCAGGTCGGCGAACGCCAGCTCGGCCGCGCCGATCAGCAGCCGGTCGGCACCGAGAGCGGCCGGGCGGATCTCGAGCGCCTCGGCGCTCTCAGCCATCGCGAGTGCCCTCACGTCGTCGGCGAGCCGATCGGCGCGCAGGTCGGCGATCGTGGCGAGGAATCCGCCCAGCACCACGAGAGCAGGGTTGAGCACGTTGACGGCGTTGGCCAGCGCGCTCGCGAGAACGTGCGCCTGACGCGTGATCTCGTCGGCCACCACCGCCGATTCGGACTCGGAGAGTTCGGCGGCGAGCGTCTCGTCGTCGGCGGCATCGAGCCCGACGGCGTCGAGCAGCAGCCGGCGACTCACCTCGGCTTCGAGTACGCCGTCGGGAGTGCGACGGTCGGCGTCTGCCGAGATCCCGGGTCTGTTCTGACCGAACTCCCCCGCGTACCCGCCCGCGCCCGCGACCGGCTTGCCGTTGACGATCAGGCCGCCGCCGATGCCGGACGCGCCGCCGTTCAGGTACACGACGTCGTCGATCCCCCGGCCGGCGCCGTAGCGGTGCTCGGCGATGGCTCCGAGTGTGGCGTCGTTGTCGACGAAGGCCGTGGACGCCGTCGCCGCGCCGACGAGGTCGGCGAGCGGCACGTCGGTCCAATCGAGATGGGGCGCGTTGCGCACGACTCCGTCGGAGGTGCGGACGAGACCGGGCACGGCGACTCCGATGGCCGCGATACGCACGTCCGCGAGAGCACCCTCGCGCCATGCGGCGATGCGCTCGGCGATCGTCGAGACGACTGCCCCTGGCGTCGGAACGGTCTCGTTCGGCAGGCGTTCGCGCAGGACGACACTGCGGTCGAGGCCGATCGCAGCGATCTCGATCGCGTCGACCTCGGGGTTCACGGCGATGGCGACGACGCGAGCCGATGCGGTCACGACCGGCGAGGGTCGTCCCACGCGACCGGGCACGTCGGGCACGCGCTCTTCGACGAGACCACGTCTGACGAGCTCCGCGACGAGGTCGGCGATCGTCGACCGGTTGAGCCCGGTCTGCTCGGTCAGGGCGGCTCTCGACTGCGCGCCGTTCTCGTGCACGAGGCGCAGGATACGGGCGAGGTTGTGCGCGCGCGTTCCCGATGCGGGACTCGGCTGTGACGGCATCCCTTCACTGTAGGGGGTGGACGCGGCTCGCGTCCTGATATATGTTGTCAATCACAACTTATTCGATGACCTGCACAGGAGCAGCCATGACCACCCCCACCCGTGACGACAAGTTCTCCTTCGGCCTGTGGACCGTCGGCTACAACGGAGCGGACCCGTTCGGCGGCCCGACCCGTCCCGCACTCGACGTCGTGCACGCCGTCGAGAAGCTCGCCGAACTCGGCGCCTATGGTCTGACGTTCCACGACGACGACCTGTTCGCGTTCGGGTCGACCGATGCCGAGCGTCAGAACCAGATCGACCGCCTGAAGGGCGCTCTGGCCGACACCGGGCTCGTCGTGCCGATGGTGACGACCAACCTGTTCAGCGCACCGATCTTCAAGGACGGCGGCTTCACCTCGAACGACCGCGACGTGCGCCGCTACGCGCTGCGCAAGGTGTTCCGTCAGCTCGACCTGGGTGCCGAGCTCGGAGCAAAGACCTTCGTCATGTGGGGTGGCCGCGAGGGGGCGGAGTACGACTCCGCCAAGGACATCCGCCAGGCTCTCGAGCGCTACCGCGAGGCCGTCAACCTGCTCGGCGACTACGTCACCGACAAGGGCTACGACATCCGCTTCGCGATCGAGCCGAAGCCCAACGAGCCCCGCGGCGACATCCTGCTGCCGACCCTCGGTCATGCGATCGCCTTCATCGATTCGCTCGAGCGTCCCGAGCTCGTCGGTGTGAACCCCGAGGTCGGCCACGAGCAGATGGCGGGCCTCAACTTCACCGCCGGCATCGCTCAGGCGCTGTTCCACGGCAAGCTCTTCCACATCGACCTCAACGGCCAGCGCGGCATCAAGTACGACCAGGACCTCGTCTTCGGACACGGCGACCTGCACAACGCCTTCTCGCTGGTCGACCTGCTCGAGAACGGCGGCCCCGGTGGAGTGCCCGCCTACGACGGCCCACGTCACTTCGACTACAAGCCGAGCCGCACGGAGGACGAGAACGGCGTCTGGGACTCGGCTGCCGCGAACATGCGCACCTATCTGCTGCTCAAGGAGCGCGCGGCGGCGTTCCGTGCCGACCCCGAAGTGCAGGAGGCGCTCGCCGCCGCCCGCGTCGACGAGCTCTCGGCGCCCACCCTCAACCCCGGAGAGAGCTACGACGACTTCCTCGCCGATCGCTCGGCATACGAGGACTTCGACGCGAACTCGTACTTCGGCGGCAAGGGCTTCGGCTTCGTCCGCCTGCAGCAGCTCGCGACCGAGCACCTGCTCGGCGCTCGCTGATCGACATGCCACTGGTTCTCGGGGTCGACTCGTCGACCCAGTCGTGCAAGGCCGTCGTCGTCGACACGTCGACCGGAGCGGTCGTGCGCTCCGGTCGCGCGTCGCACCCGGACGGGACGTCGGTCGACCCCGAAGCCTGGTGGCAGGCGCTGAACGCCGCGATCACGCAGGGGTCGCTCGACGACATCGCCGCATGGTCGATAGGCGGACAGCAGCACGGCCTGGTCGCTCTCGACGAGTCGGGCGTGGTGATTCGCGATGCGCTGCTGTGGAACGACACGCGTTCGGCGGGCGCGGCGCATGATCTGATCTCCGAATTCGGGGCGGCCGAACTCGCATCGCGCACCGGGCTCGTTCCCGTCGCCTCGTTCACGATCACGAAGCTGCGCTGGCTGCGCGATCACGAACCCGAGAACGCCGCACGGGTCGCCGCTGTCGCGCTGCCGCACGACTGGCTGACCTGGCGCCTTCGCGGGTTCGGCCCGGACAACCCCGTGCTCGACGAGCTGGTGACCGACCGATCCGACGCCTCCGGCACCGGATACTGGAATCCGTCGACGGGCGACTACGACCGTGAGCTGCTGGTGGCGGCGCTGGGCCACGACGCGATCCTGCCCCGCGTGCTCGCGCACGACGAGGGAGTGACGGATGCCGAGGGACGGCGCGTCGGCGCGGGGGCGGGAGACAACGCGGCCGCCGCGCTCGGACTCGGCGCAGTGCCGGGTGATGTGGTCGTGTCGATCGGCACCTCGGGTACGGTCTGCGCGATCAGCACCACTCCTCTGAGCGATCAGAGCGGGACCGTGGCCGGGTTCGCCGACGCGACGGGCAACTTCCTGCCTCTCGTCGCCACCCTCAACGCGGCTCGGGTGGTCGATGTGACCGCTGCACTGCTCGGCGTCACGCACAGCGAGTTCAGCGACCTCGCACTGCGGGCTGCACCCGGCGCGGGCGGCCTCGCGCTGCTCCCCTACTTCGAGGGCGAGCGCACCCCCAATCTGCCGGATGCCACGGCATCCCTCTCGGGAATGACCCTCGCGTCGACGACCAGGGAGAATCTCGCCCGCGCAGCCGTCGAGGGGATGCTCCGAGGACTCGGCGCCGGGCTCGATGCACTGCGCGATCTCGGCATCCCGCTCGAACGCGCCCTGCTGATCGGCGGCGGAGCGCAGTCGGAAGCGGTGCGTCGCATCGCCCCGGAGATCTTCGGACTGCCGGTCGAGGTGCCGGAGCCCGGAGAGTACGTGGCCCTCGGTGCGGCTCGCCAGGCATCCCACCTGGTCGGCTGAGGCAGCCGAGGCAGCCCCCGTCCGGAGGAGATCTCCTCGTCGGGAGGACGACTTCGCCGCATCCCTCCTCCCGAAGCGCAGTTCTCCTCCCGAACGGATGCCGGATGCCGGATACGGGATGCCGTCAGCCGGCGAGCACCCTGGCGTCCCGCTGAGCGATGATGCTCAGCTCCGCCGCAGCGAAGGCGTGCGCCTGGGTCATCGCGTTCTCGGTGCGGTCGAGGCAGTCGCGGATCAGCTGACCGAAGAACGGGAACCCCGTCTTTCCGGTGGCGTCGAAGCGGAACTGTCCGTCCTGGTTGACGAGCAGCACCTGTCCCCCTCCGTTGTCGGTCGTGATGTCGGTGTACTTGCGCAGCTCGATGTATCCGTCGGTGCCGAGCAGCACCGTGCGCCCGTCGCCGAAGACGTCGAGCCCCGCGGGGGTGAACCAGTCCACCCGCACGTATCCCGTGGTGCCGTTGTCGAGCACGACATGCGCGTCGCCGAAGTCCTGCAGCCCCGGGGTCTCGCGATGCGCGTAGTTCGCAACGGTCGAGCTCACGATCTCACCGGTCGTCGCGCCGGTGTAATAGAGCATCTGCTCGAAGTTGTGGCTGCCGATGTCGCAGATGATGCCGCCATACTGCGCAGGGTCATAGAACCAGTCGGGCCGCCCCGTGCCGATGCGATGGGGGCCGAAGGACGCGACCTGCAGCACCGTTCCGATCGCTCCCTGATCGATCAGCTGACCCGCGAAGATCGCCGCCTCGGAGTGCACGCGCTCGCCGTAGTAGACCGCGAACTTGCGACCAGTGCGCGCCACGGCCTCTCGAGCGGCGGCGAGATCATGCATGGTCGTGATCGCGGGCTTGTCGGCGAAGAAGTCCTTCCCGGCGTCGAGCACGCGCACGCCGAGGGCAGCCCGCCGATTGGCGATCGATGCACTGGCGACGAGTCGCACCTCCGGATCGTCGAGCACCTCCTGCTCACTCAGCGCGGCACGCGCCTGCGGGAAGCGTTCGATGAAGTCGGTGATCTTCGCCGGGTCGTCATCGAAGACGAGAGACAGGGTCGCGCCCGCCTCGATCAGCTGCTCGACCATGCCGATGATGTGGCCGTGATCCAGACCCACCGCGGCGAACACGAACTCGCCGGGTGCCACGACAGGTTCGGGCAGTGGATCGAAGGTGTACGTGCGGGTCATCGGCGGGTCTCCTCGTCGTTCATGTCATAGGTGCGCAGGCGGCCGCACATGCCGAATCCGCGGTCTCCCACCGAGGGTACGGCCTCGTGCACGCGGGCCTCGGCCAGGTGCGCGACCGATCCGGATGCGACAGCGTCGGCCAGCGCCAGCGAGCGCTCAGCCTGGGACAGCGGCCCCTCGCGCACGAGGTCGCCCCACGCCTGGGAGCGGTCGCGTACGAGCGCGCCGGCTGCGGCATGGAACGCGCGGAGCGCGGTGTGATCGCCGTCGGCGACCGCGTTCCGCAGCTCCTCGAAACCCGTCACGGCGAGATCGCGTCGTCGTGCCGCTCGCTCGGCGCGACCGGCTGCGTCGGCTCCGAGCGAGGCGGCCGCCGTGTACGCGTCGGGATCGGCCACGATCTCGGCCGGGAAGGTCATGACCGCATCACCCGCCTCGGGAAGCCCCGCATTGCTCATCAGCACGACGACCCGCAGGTCGCCGTGATTCACGGCGCGGTGGATGGTGCCGGGAGTGAACCAGACGACGGACCCCGGCACCATCGGTGTCTCACGGAACCCGCTCGCGTCGATCGTCTGCAGCGCTCCCGACCCCGAGACCACCACGTAGGCCTCGGTCGAGACGAGGTGCATGTGGGGGCTGCCGCCGCAGATGCCGTCCGGCGCGGCATCCGCGTAGACATCGAGGTGCGACAGCGATGTGCCGCCGGGGAACGAGGATGCGGTCATGATGCCGCCTCCACGAGCGACGTGGTCTTCTCGAAGAAGTGCGGAGCGTGCGCGACTAGTTGTCCCGCACGATAGTAGGGGTCGGAGGCTGTGATCGGCAGCGAGACGAACTGGCGTTCGAAGCCGGACTTGTAGATCGCGGTCACCACCTCGACCGCATTGCGGCCGTCGCGCCCGCCGACGATCGGGGGTCTGCCGTCACGGACGGCGCTGAGCAGGTCGCCGATCTGCCCCTCATGCCCGAGGTGGGCGAGCGGCGCGCGAGCGGCGACGAGCTGCTCGATGCGCGCGACGGCATCGCGATCGCCGCCCTCAGCCGGAAACCCGTCGCGTCGGGACGACTCAGCGACGACGGTGAACGGCTGGGACACGCGGGCATTCGCGCCCTGGATCACGATCGCCTGCTCCTCCCCGTGGTGAACGACCGAACTGGTCAGCTGGCCGAGCGCTCGCTCGTAGCGGAAGATCGCGACCGAGAGATCCTCGACCTCGGCGTTGTCATGCTGCGCGTTGGCGAGCATGGCCGTGATCTCGGTCGGGCGCCCGAGCAGCCACAGCAGCAGGTCGATGTGGTGGATGGCGTGGTTCAGCGTGCAGCCGCCGCCTTCCTTCGCCCAAGTGCCGCGCCACCAGAGGTCGTAGTAGGGCAGCCCGCGCCACCACGCCGAATCGACTCGAACGTGCGAGATCGATCCGAGCAGACCCGAATCGACGATCTCCTTCAGCGTGGCGAGATCGTCTCGGAAGCGGTTCTGTGCCACCACCGACAGCACGCGGCCGGATCGCTCCTGGGCGGCGAGCATCGCGTCGCACTCCTCGAGAGACGGCGCCATGGGCTTCTCGACGAGCACGTGGATGCCGGCATCGAGGGCGGCGATCGCGAGAGAGGCGTGCGTCGACGGCGGAGTCGCGATGCTCACGAGGTCGACCAGCCCCGAGGCGATCATCTCGAGCGGATCATCGAACGTCGCGGCGCGAGTGAGCCCGAATGCCTCGGCCTTCTGCGCGGCCCGCTCGGGGATCACGTCAGCCAGCGCCGCGATCTCGCACTCACCCGCGAACGCGAGGTATCCGCTGATGTGCGCATCGGCGATCCCGCCGGTGCCGATGATGCCGATCCTGAGCATTCGCTGCCTCCTCGATGAGGTGTTACTACGTATTACTAAGACGTAGTAGATACTATCGAGACAGACACCCGTCGCGTCAAGCCCAGGAAGGAGGATGCCGTGGAGAAACGACCCACCAGCCACGATGTCGCCCACCTCGCCGGGGTCTCGCAGTCGACCGTCTCGTTCGTCTTCACCGGGCGGCCCGGGATCTCGGAGGCGACGCGCGAGCGCGTGATCCGCGCAGCATCCGAGTTGAACTACCGCCCGAACCTGGCCGCCCGGTCCATGCGCACCCGGCGCACCGGCCGACTCGCGGTCGTCGTGCCGATCGCCACGATGAATCCGCTCACACTGCTCTCCGGCGCGATCTCGGCCGCACGCGAGGCCGGATACGTCGTCGAAGTGGTGAGCCTTCCTGAGGAGGCGGCCGCGCGCGATGAGCGCCTCGCCGAGCTCATCGAATCGGGGCAGTACGAGGGCGTGCTCGCGTTCACCCCGCTCCCCGCCACCGACTCCCCCCTCGACGGCCCCGTCGTGCTCTCGGTCGGCGAGTTCGACGATGCGATGCACATGACCGGGGCGTTCACCGACTCGCGACCCATCACCGAGATGATCGAACGCCTCGCGGCACAGGGCCATCGCAGATTCGTGCATCTGGCCGGCCCCGACGACTTCCCCTCGGCACGAGCCCGCCGCGCGGCCTACCTCGATGCGATCGCACGTCTGGGACTCGAATCGCTCGGCGTGTTCGGCGCGGAATGGAGCGGCAGCGCGGGCGAGGCCGCCATCGACGGGCTGCCCGCAGACGCACCGCCGCTCGCCGTGATCGCCGCGAACGACGTGATCGCCACCGGAGCCATCCGGGCCGCGACCCGACGCGGATGGAGTCTTCCCGACGAGGTGGCCGTCACCGGGTGGGACGACCACCCCCAGAGCGCCTTCCTGGTGCCCTCGCTGACGAGCGTGTCGCAGGACCGCGAGAGACTGGGAGCCTACTCGATGCACCGACTCATCGCGGCCGTCCGCGGTGGCGATGAACCGACGAAACCCGACGGCCTGCTCAGCGTCATCTGGCGCGAGTCGACCGAGTCCCCGCACTGACCACCGACACCTGGAGGCGCACATGAAGGTCCTGATCCCGAACACCATCGAGCTGCCGGTGACCGCAGACGTCGAGAGCGTCGTCTACGACATCGACACGGAGATCCCTGAGGAGCACCGCGACGCCGAGGCGCTCGTCGTCTGGCACAACTCCTCGTCGTGGCTCCGGCAAGCCGCGCGCGAACTGCCCCGACTGCGCCTCGTTCAGGCTCTCGCCTCGGGCGCCGATGCGGTGCTCAACGCCGGTTTCGCCGACGATGTGCGCATCTGCTCCGGTCGATCACTGCACGACGGGCCCGTCGCCGAGCATGCGCTGGCCCTGATCCTGAGCGCCGTTCGGCGTCTCGACCGGTTGCGCGACGCGCAGCGCGAGCACCTCTGGGACGAGGCGTTCAACGACGAGCAGAGTGCCGCGGCCACGCGTGCGCAGTACACGCTCGCCGGCGCGCACGTCACCCTCTGGGGATTCGGATCGATCGCCTCGACGCTCGCGCCCTACCTCACCGCGCTCGGGGCGGAGGTGCAGGGCATCGCACGCACGGCCGGAGAGCGGTCGGGGTACCAGGTGCACGCGGATGCCGATGCGGCCGCCGTGCTCGCAGACACCGATGTTCTCGTCTCGATCCTGCCCGCCACCGACGACACCGCCGACCTGTTCGACGCCGAGCTCTTCCACACGCTCAAGCAGGGCGCGGTGTTCGTGAACGTCGGGCGTGGTGCGACCGTCGACGAGGCGGCACTGGTCGCGGCGCTGACATCCGGGCAGCTGCGGGCCGCGGCGATCGATGTCGCGAAGTCCGAGCCGCTTCCGGCATCCGACGCGCTGTGGGACGCGCCGAACCTGCTCATCACCCCGCACATCGCCGGCAACCGTCCGGTCGGCGCGGCGGGCCTGGTCGATCAGAACGTGACCCGTCTGCTCGCGGGCGACGAACTCATCAACCAGGTGCGCCCGTAGGGTCTGGACACCTCGGGGCGAGCGGCGCATGCTGAGGGCATGACCGCTTTTCAGACAGCACACGCGTTCAGCGGATTCAGCGTCGACGACATCGACGCCGCCCGCTCCTTCTACGGCGACACCCTGGGTATGGATGTCACCGTCAATGCCATGGGGTTCCTCGACATCAGCCTGCCCGACGGCGGATCGATCCTCGTCTACGGCAAGCCGAACCACGAGCCCGCGAGCTTCACCATCCTGAACTTCCCGGTGGACGACGTCGAAGCAGCCGTCGATGAGCTCAACGGGCGCGGAGTCGTGACCAAGATCTACGACGACTCCGAGTTCGCCACCGACGAGAAGGGCATCCTGAGAGGCGGCCCCGACCGGGGGCCCGACATCGCCTGGTTCAAGGACCCGGCCGGCAACGTCCTCGCTGTGCTCGCCGCAGGCTGAGAGACGGTCTCACGCGATGGCGCCGTTGAGTCGGAACGAGGCCTTCCTCGCGCGTATCAGGATGCTTGCGCGAGCTTCCGGATCCAGTCGGGCGTCTCGGCCTTCAGGCGCCTGTCTGCCCGCACACGAATCGTAGCGGCGAGCTGCCGCTCGGCCTCGGAGGGAACCGGTCGTCCCGCTTTCGCTTCAAACTCACTTTTCGTCATCGGTCGCCTCCTTCTCTTCCTGATCCGAGTATGACCCATTCTGGGGCGTATCTCCAGGCTCTGAATTCCTGTTCTCTCCTGCACTGATCGTGCGTAGGTCGTCGTCGTCGTCAGCACCATCGCCGAAGAGATCCAGCGTATTCGCGTCGACGATCCGCCTGACGAGCTCTTGCTCGCCCTTCCTGGCCAGACGGCGACGCTGTCCCACCATTCGGCGATGTTCATGGACAGATCATGACGACGAGCTCCGACATCGCTGTGCTCGCCGCCGGCTGAGCGACGCTCAGACGAGCAACGAGTCGAAGAGCGCGTTCACGGCGGGGTCGACTCGCTGCAGCTCGGGATGCGCATCGTGCCAGTCGATGATCTCGCGCGCCGCGATGTGCAGCGGAATCAGCGGGTTGAAGTCCGGCACGACGCGGCGGATCTTCGTGTTGTCGAAGACGACGGAGTGCGCCATATCGCCGGTGAGCTGGCCCGCGCGATCGGGCACGGCATCCTCGATCGCCGCACTCGTGGCGTAGCGGATCTTCGGCTCTGCTCCCGCCGCGCGACCGAGGATCGAGTAGATCTCGTTCCACGTGTACACGAAGTCACTCGTGATCTGGAAGGTGTCGCCGTAGGCGAGCGGATTGCCGAGCAGCCCCACGAAGCCGACCGCGAAGTCGTTGGAGTGCGTGAGCGTCCACAACGACGTGCCGTCGCCGTGCACGATGATCTCCTCGCCGCGACGGATGCGGTCGATCGCCGTCCAGCCCCCGAACGCCGGAATGGTCCACTTGTCGTAGGTGTGCGACGGCCGCAACACCGTGACGGGGAATCCGCGATCCCGGTAAGCGGCGGTCAGCAGGTCTTCACACGCGATCTTGTCGCGCGAGTACTGCCAATACGGGTTGCGCAGCGGCGTCGACTCGGTGATCGGCAGACGTGAGACCGGCTTCTGATACGCGGACGCCGAGCTGATGAACACGTACTGTCCCGTGCGACCCTCGAAGCGATCGATGTCTCGCTGCACCTGATCCGGCGTGAAGGCGATCATGTCGGCGACGACGTCGAACTCGCGGCCTGCGAGGGCGGCGTCGACCGCCGCCGCATCCGACACGTCCGCCGTCAGCACCTCGACGCCGTCAGCCGGCTCGCGTCGCGACTGCCCACGATTCAGCAGAGTGACCTCCATGCCTCGGGATGCCGCGAGTGCGCTCGCCGCCGAGGAGATGATTCCGGTTCCACCGATGAACAACACCGTCGTCGCAGTCATGCCTCCGACTCTAGCCGCGGGTCAGGCGAAGGGTCTGCCCCCGCGAGCTGCTCGAAGAGGGCGCGAACGGCCTCGTCGACGGTGTTCGGATCTCCCGCGCGTATCGCATCGGCGACGGCGTCGGTCCCGGCGCTCAGCCCCGGAGCCGCGTCGTCTCGGGGCGCGGTCTCGGAGAACTGCAGCGCGCACTGAGCGAGGATCGTGGCCTCCACCAGGTGCATGGCCTGTCGCGGATGCCGTACGAGGTCGTCGACCGCGGTGAGGAACGCGATGGCCGCAGCGTCGCGGTCGCCTGCCGCCTGCGCCCGACCGATCTCCTCGGCATACGACACGAGATCAGCGCGGATGCCGTCCGCAGCCGTGGGCAGCGCCGTGCGGAGCGCCGTCCCCGCGAGCACCCCGGCGTAGCTGATGGCGGCCCGGGACTCGAGTGTGGTGAGGTCCGCGACCTTGGTGTAGCGCGCGGGAGTGACCTCCACCAGGCCGATGTCACGCAGCCGGATGATCGCTTCCCGGATCGGGTTGAGCGACATATCGAGCTCCCTGGCGAAGCGCGTCGTGTTGAGCGTGTCGCCCGACCGATAGTCCCCCCGCAGGATCGCCCCGAGGACGTGCTGGAACGCCAGTTCCGGCAGCGGCACGGCTCCGCGATGGATCCATCGGCGCGTCCATGGATCCGCGTAGGCGATGGTCATCGGTGCTCCCCCGGTCCGTTGTGAAGGCCGCCCTGTGACGGGGGCCCACTAGACAGACTCTCTGCAGCCCGGAATATTACGCAGAGCCGGGGGAAAAGTCAGACCACGCTGGCACCGGGTGCTGCAGCGAACTCCTCGAGAGCGCTGACGACGTCATCGGAGAGCTCGACCTTGCTGGCCGCCACGGCGTCGTCGATCTGGCCCGTGCGCGAGGCGCCGATGATCGCGGTGGTCACGACGGCGTCCCGCAGCACCCAGGCGACGGCGAGCTGCGGGATCGAGAGCCCCGCATCCTTCGCGACCCTGTCGATGCCACGGATGCGCTCGAAGTAGCCGTCGGTGAGCGCGGACCCGTTCAGGAAACGGCTGTTCGCCGCGCGGGAGTCGGCCGGAACGTCGCCGTCGATGTACTTGCCGGTGAGCAGGCCCTGCGCGAGCGGCGAGAACACGGCGCTGCCCACATGCAGCTCGCGCAGCGCCGGGAACAGCTCGGCCTCGGGAGTGCGGTCGAACAGCGAGTACCGCGGCTGGTGCAGCAGCAGCCTCACCCCCTGATCCGCGAGCAGCTGATGCGCACGGCGCGCCAGCTCTGCCGGATAGTTCGAGATGCCCACATACAGCGCCTTGCCGCTGCGCACGATGTCGACGAGCGCGGTGACCGTCTCCTCCAGCGGGGTCTCGGGATCGGGGCGGTGCGAATAGAACACGTCGACGTAGTCGGTGTTCATGCGCTGCAGACTCTGCTCGAGCGACCGCATGAGGTACTTGCGCGATCCTCCGTCGCCGAACGGCCCTGGCCACATGTCGTAGCCGGCCTTCGTCGTGACGAACAGTTCGTCGCGGTAGCGTGCGAGTCCGCTGTCGAGCACGGCGCCGAACGTCGACTCGGCGGATCCGTAGGGCGGGCCGTAGTTGTTGGCGAGGTCGATGTGCACGACACCACGGTCGAACGCGTGCAGCACGATCTCGCGCTGGCCGTCGAAGGTGCGATCACGACCGAAGTTCTGCCAGAGTCCGAGCGAGACCTTCGGCAGCTGCACCCCGCTCGAGCCGGCGCGCTGGAACGGCACGTCGGTGTAGCGGGTGGCCGCAGCCTCATAGGCGTGCGTCAGGCGGGGGTCATCGGCGGCGATGGGCATGGGAGACGCTCCAGGGTGCGAGGCGGGAAGAGCTTCAGGATAGCGCTTTCACTCAGCGTGACGAGCCCGGACCGGCGCGGAGGTCCGGGCTCGTCACGCGGGGCGCCGCCGACTACTTGATCGACCCTCGCATCACACCGGAGATGACCCAGCGCTGAGAGAAGATGTACACGATGAGCAACGGCGCCATCGCCATCAGGTACGACGCGAAAGCCACGGTGTAGTCGGTGTTGTACTGCCCCTGGAACACGTACTGCGCGAGCGACAGCGTACGATCCGACGGCGACGTCAGCACCACGAGCGGCATGATGAAGTCGTTCCACGCCCACACGCACGTCAGGATGCCGACCGTGGCGTTCATCGGCATGAGCAGCGGGAAGATGATCTGCCGGAACACCCGGAACGTCGAGGCCCCGTCCATCCGCGCCGCCTCTTCGAGCTCGATCGGGATCGAACGGATGAAGGCCGTGTAGATGAAGATGTTGAGGCTCAGTCCGTAGATCGTGTAGAGGATGATCATGCCCGCCGGGGTGTCGAGTCCGAGGAGCGCCGTCTGCTTGACGAGCGGAAGCATGATGATCGGGAACGGGATGAACAGGGCGGCCAACAGGTAGTAGAACACGCCCTTGAAGAACGGCCGGTGCAGGTTCCGCGCCAGCGCGTAGGCCACGAGCGAGCTGGTCAGCAGTGTGAAGATCACCGAGCCCACCGTGATGATCGCCGTGTTGAGCAGCGCCTGCGGGAAGTCGGTGCGCTCCCATGCGACGGCGAAGTTGCCCCAGTTGATCGGCCAGGGGAGCTCGAATCCTGTTCCGGACGCGAGCTGGTCAGGTGTCTTCAGCGCGACGGCGACCGCGAGGTAGAGCGGCACGATCACGGTGAGCGAGCACACCGCGATGAGCGCAGTGGCCCACCAGTTGGTGCGTCGCGTGTCGGAGTCATCGCCGCTCTTGCGTGCGCCGAGGCGACGCGTGCGGGGAACGACGAGCGCGCGGGTGGCCGGAGCCTCTTCGATCGGTGTGGTGACGGAACTGGACATCAGAAGTCGGCCTCTCTGCGCTGAAGGACCCGGAATTGGAGGAGTGAGACGATCGTGATCACGATGAAGAAGATCACCGCGTTGGCCGTCTGGTAGGCGAACTCGCCACCCGAGAACCCACCACGGAAGATCAGCATCGTCACCGATTCGGTGCTGGTGCCTGGCCCTCCGTTGGTGAGGGCGATGATGGGGTCGAACACCTGCAGGAACCCCTTCAGGCTCAGCACGACGTTGATCGTGAAGAAGGCGCTGATGAGCGGGAAGGTGATGGAGCGGAACTGCCGGGCAGCGGTGGCTCCGTCGATCGACGCGGCCTCGTAGATGTCTGCGGGGATGGTCTGGAGCCCCGCGAGATAGATGATGATCGAGAACGCGCAGGCCTGCCAGACCGCCAGGGCGACCACCGCGGTCCACGCCCACTCGGGGCTGGTGAGGATGTTGTCTCGGAACAGCGGGATGCCGGAGAGGATCTTCGGCAGCGAGTTCGAGAACAGGAACTGGAAGACGTATCCGACCACCAGCACCGCGAGGATGTACGGCACGAAGTACACGCCGCGCCAGAAGTTCCGGGCCTTGATCTTGGCGTTGAGTCCCATCGCGATCGCCAGCGAGATCGCGTTGGTGATGACCGTGGCGACGATCGCGAACAGGAACGAGAATCCGTAGGCGCGGAGCACCCGGTCATCGCGGAAGATGTTGACGTAGTTCGCGATGCCCACGAAGTCCCACGTGCCGTATCCGGCGTAGTTCGTGAAGCTGAAGAAGATGCCGATGATGACCGGCAGGGTGTGGAACAGCGCGAAGGCGATGACCGCCGGCCACACGAACCAGTAGAACGCGCGGGGTGCGAGCTTCCTGCGCTGACGCGACGGCGCCGCTTCGCCCGCCGCCTGTTCCGTCTTCACGGTGGATGTCGTGAGAATGGCCATCTCAGTCCTCCTCGGGGGTGATCGTGCGGGCGGCGACCTTGCGCCACTCGTTGTCGAGGGTGCGAAGCGCGGCATCCGCGTCTTCGTCGTAGAGGAACTGCTGCACGACGCCGACGAGCGGGATCGCGGCGGGCACCTGGTGATCGATGAATCCGGTGATCTGTCCGTCGTCGAAGTACGGGGCGATCGACTGCAGTGCCGGGTCGTCGCTCAGCTCGGCGTCGACGACCGAGGGGACCATGGTCTGGGAGGCTGCGAAGCGCTCGATGATCTCGGGCTGGAAGAGGAACTCGATGAAGCGCAGGGCCTCCTCGCGGTGTGGGGTGTCGCGGGCCATGGTCACCGCGACGTCGACTCCGGACACCAGCATCCGATCAGCGGGATCCTCGGGCACCGGGTACGGGAAGATCGCCGCGTCGATGTCGGGGTTGACGGCCTTCACCGGGCTGAGCGCCCAGATGCCCTGGAGCATCATCGCCGCACCGCCCTGCGCGAACAGCGAGGTGCTGTCGTCGTACGAGGCTCCGCGGTATCCGTCCTGCGAGTACTGGAACAGCTGCGCCTGACGCTCCATCGCCTCGGGGAAGTCGCTCTCGAACGACACGGGTGAATCCGGTCCGACCGAGTCCCCCTCAGCGCGCATCTCATCGAAGAATCCGTCCTGGCTGTAGTACGCGCCGATGCCGTTCCACGACGGCATCGCGGTCCAGTTCTCCGCGAGCGATGTCGAGAACGGGGTGATGCCCCGTTCGACGAGCGTGTCGCAGAGGGCGATCAGCTCATCCCACGTCTCAGGCACCTCGAGCCCCTGCTCCTCGAAGATCGCCCGGTTGTAGATGATGCCGTTGGCGTTGTTCACGTAGCCGAGGCTGTTCACCTCTCCGTCGGCGTTGCCCAGCTGCGCGAGGATCTCCTGCACGCCGGGATTGATCGTGTCGAGCACCGGCTCGTCCGAGAAGTCGTAGAAGACCCCGGCTTCGGCGAGGTCGCCGAAGTTGCCGTTGCCGTTCAGGGTGATCACGTCAGGGGTGCGGTCCTTCACGAGCAGTGTGCGGATCAGCGTCTCCGAGTCGGCGACCTGGTTCTGCACCACCCGGATGTCGGGGTTCTCCGCCTCGAACTCGCCGATGATCTCGTCGAAGTCCTCGAGCGCTTCCCCCTTGAACTGGAAGAAGTCCAAGGTCGTGACCTCGGAGTCCGCGCTCGACGCGCACCCTCCCAGTGCTCCGGCGAGAGCGACCACGGCGACAGCCGCGGCGACCCCTCGGAGCGGATGGATGATCTTCATGTGCTGCGCCTCCTTGCGCGAGAGTGAACCGGTCGAGACCGGCCAGGGTCAGTTGTCGGTGGTGATCTCGACCACGGTCGCTCGACCGGGGTACTGGACGGGGGGACGCATGCCGGCCACGGCGAGCTGGCGCCCGGTGAGCGCGACGCCCTGCTGCGCCCACAGCAGCTCGGACTGTCCTGCGTCGGGGCGCGCTCCGGCGGGAGCGACGACCGAGACGCGGTAAATGCGGTCAGGGTCGAGGCCCGGGAACCGCACACGGCCGGCAGGATAGGCGACCGAGGTGGCCTCCTGCGTGATCGTGAAGACGGCGGCGGAGGCATCGGCGCTGACGACCCCGCGCACGTCGATGCCGTCATCCGTGCCGTCGACATGCACGACGTGCCCCGTGGCCAGGAGCGGGCGGATGCGCTTGGCGTAGTCGACCCAGGCGGCGATGCGCGCCCGGTCGTCGGCGTCGGCGACCGAGATGTCGCGTTCGATGCCGAAGTGTCCGAGCAGGGCGATCGAGGCACTGAGGTCGAGATCGGTGACGCGACCGGTGGAATGCACGGTCTCGCTCGTGATGTGCGCCCCCATGAGCTCTGGTGGCAGCAGCAGACCGGTGTAGCGCTGGATCGAGAGGCGCTCGAGCGGGTCGAGGCAGTCGCTCGTCCAGATGCGGTCCGTGCGCTCGAGGATGCCGAGGTCGACGCGGGCGCCCCCGGATGCGCAGCTCTCGATCTCGAGACCGGGGTGCTGCGCCTTGAGCTCGTCCAGAAGGCGGTAGGCCGCGAGCGTGTGCTCGTGGACGAGCGCGCCAGCGCCCGGTCCGCGTCCGGCGTCGACGAGGTCGCGGTTGTGATCCCACTTGAGGTACGCGATCGGGTACTCGTCGAGCAGCGCGTGCAGGCGTGCGGCGATGTACGCGTAGGCGTCGGGGTGGGCGAGGTTGAGCACCTGCTGCTGTCGAGCCGACGGCGGCAGTTCGACCCGTGTGCGCAGGATCCACTCCGGATGCTGTCGCGCGATGTCGCTGTCGGGATTCACCATCTCGGGCTCGACCCAGAGGCCGAACTCCATGCCGCGCGCCCGCACGTGGTCGACGAGCGGGTGCAGACCCTCGGGCCATACGGTCTCGTCGACATGCCAGTCGCCGAGACCCGAGGTGTCGTCGCGGCGCCCGCGGAACCAGCCGTCGTCGAGCACGAAGCGCTCGATCCCGACCTCGGACGCGGCGTCCGCGAGGTCGGTCAGGCGGGTGAGGTCGTGGTCGAAGTACACCGCCTCCCACGTGTTCAGCGTGACGGGACGTGGCCGTTGCGGATGCTGCGGGCGGGCCCGCAGCTCGTCGTGAAACCGCCAGGAGAGCTGATTGAGGCCGTCGCCCCAGGAGCCGATGATCCACGGTGTGGTCAGAGCCGACCCGGGCTCGATCGTGATCTCCCCCGAGCCGTAGAGCTCACCGCCGGCGAGGAAAGCCTCCCCGGTGACCATGCGCTCCGCCAGCAGGGTGTGGTTGCCGCTCCAGGCGACGTGGATGCCGTGCACGCGCCCGGTCTCGAACCCGAAGCCCGGGCGTCCTGCGCACAGCAGCAGGGTGGCATCGGCGCCGGGTCGCCCGCGCCGGCTGTCGCGAGTGTAGCTGCCGAACGTGAAGTCGTGGCGCTGCGGCGAGCGCTCGCGCAGGTGACGCCCGGTGGTGTCGAGGATCTCGGTGGCGTCCCACGGGAGCGGGAAGGCCGCGGTGAGCCGCTGCACCGTGTACGGGCTCGTGCCGCTGTTGCGCAGGGTGATGCGCTGGTGGAACAGGCCACCCTTGCCGACGCGCAGCTCGAGGGTGGCGGCGAGCCGCCCCTCGTCGTCGGTCAGCGAGATGCGCGCGGAATCGGTCGTGGCATCGACGCCGGACACGGCCCACCGGATGCTCACGCCGTTGCCGTCTCGGTGTCCCTCGATGCCGGGGGTTCCGAGCCATCCGTGCGCCGGTGTGGGAAGCACGGAGAGGACGGGCGTGATGTCGAGACCGCCGGAGACCCGCTGAGGCGTGGCCGCCAACGCGAGGGCGCGCAGGGTCTGCGGGTCGGCGTCGCCCAGGTCTTCACCCCAGTGCACGATCGACGGCGGCGAGACCATCGACACCACCACGCTGGTTCCCCCAGCGCGCAGGTGCAGGACGCCGGCGTCGCGAGCGTCCAGCGGGGCCGACGGTTCGAGGATCACGTCATTGGAATGCATGGATTGTTTCTATCACGGAACTAATTAGGCAGTCAAGAGGAAATGGAGGCGGTCGAGACGCCCACATATATGCCATGATGAAAGAAACGAGGAGGGTCCCGTGCTATCCGAAAGCGAGGCAGCGGTCGCGAAGACTGTGCTGATCCACGGCCCCATCTCTCGCACGGCCCTGGCCACCCGCCTCGGGCTCTCACCGGCGAGTCTCACCCGCCTGACCCGCCCCTTCGTCGACCGCGGGATCCTGATCGAACTCGACGACGTGGCCGAGGGCGTCGGCCGACCGTCGCGGCCGCTGGAGATCTCCTCCGATCTCGGCAGCTTCGTCGGCGTGAAGATCACCGGCGAGCATGTCTACGCCGTGCTGACCGACGTCCGCGCCCGTCTGATCGGAGAGCACGTCGTCGCACTCGACTCTCACGAGCCCGCAGATGTGCTCGACGCGGTGGAGACCGCCGTCGAGCGGGTCTCGGGCTCGACCCCTTCCCCGGCGGGCATCGGCGTGAGCCTCGGCGGCATCACCGACGGCACCACCGTGGAGTGGGCGTCCTTCCTCGAGTGGACCGACGTGCCGTTCGGCACCATGCTCGAGCGGGCGACGGGCCTCCCCGTGCGCGTCGAGAACGACCTGATCGCACTCACCGAAGCAGAGCGCTGGTTCGGAGCGGGCAGAGGTCTCGACGGGTTCGCCGTGATCACGATCGGCGCCGGCGTGGGCTACGGACTGGTCGCCGGCGGCGCCGTCGTGCGCACGCCCGACGCGGGAATCGGCCTCGGCGGACACATCCCGCTCGACCCGCACGGCCCCATCTGCCAGGAGGGACACCGCGGATGCTCTCAGGCGATGCTGACCTCGGGGTCCATCGCCGCCCAGGCCACCATGGCGCTCGGCCGGCCGCTCACCTATGACGAGACTCTCGATCTCGCTGAGGCGGGCGACCCCGCGGCATCCGCCATCGTGCACGACAGCGCCCGCGCGCTCGGTCGACTCATCGCCCTGTCGGCGAACCTCACGTTGTACTCCGACGTCGTGCTCGCAGGTGAGGGGATGCGGCTCTTCGATGTCGCCGAGGAGACCGTGCGCGCGACTGTGCAGGAGTCGCGCGACCCCCGCGCCTCAGAGGTTCGTCTGCACATCGACGACAGCGGATTCACGGGCTGGGCACGGGGCGCAGCGGCGGTCGCCATTCAGGATGCGTTCGTCAGACTCGACTGATCACCAGGGGTCTCTTGCCGCCCGACCGCCCTCTGTCAAGGTCGCCGGGGAAGTCGGACGGGCCGGGTAGCGTGGGCGGAGCCGGCCATCGCCGCATTCATCCCCGCTGTGCGGGGGAAACGAGAAGAGGTCCATGATGGGCGGGACCCCACCGTCGAAGCTCTCCGGCACGTCGAACTCCGTCGTCGTGACCGGTGCACGTGTGCACAATCTTCGCAACGTGAGCGTCGCGGTCCCCCGCGACTCACTCGTCGCCTTCACGGGCGTCTCCGGCTCGGGCAAGAGCTCGCTCGCGTTCGGCACCCTCTACGCCGAGGCGCAGCGTCGCTACTTCGAGTCGGTGGCGCCGTACGCCCGGCGCCTGATGAGCCAGGTCGACATCCCCGACGTCGACGCCATCGAAGGGCTGCCGCCTGCTGTCGCCCTCCCCCAGCAGCGCACCGCCGGCAGTGCTCGGTCGACGGTCGGCAGCGCCACGTCGATCGGCAACGTCGTGCGCATGCTCTTCTCTCGCGTCGGGACCTACCCGCCCGGGGCGGAGCCGCTGTACGCGGAGGACTTCTCCGCCAACACCGTGCAGGGCGCGTGCCCGCGATGCCACGGGATCGGGCAGGTGTACGACGTGCCCCCGCACCTCATGGTGCCCGACGAATCGCTGACGATCCGCGACCGTGCGCTCGATGCCTGGCCGAGGGCGTGGCACGGCAAGCAGCTCATCGACAGCCTCATCTCCCTCGGCTACGACATCGACATCCCGTGGCGAGATGTGCCGGAAGAGCAGCGGCAGTGGGTGCTCTACACCGAGGAGTCCCCGCAGGTTCCGGTCTTCACCGATCGCGGCCCGGCAGCGGTGCGCAAGGCGGTCGCCGCCGGGATCGAGCCCTCGTACATGAGCACCTTCGTCGGCGTGCGGCAGTACGTGCTCAACACCTTCGCCAATTCGAAGAGCGCGAAGATGCGCGAGAAGGCGGCGAGCTACATGGTGAGCGTCCGCTGTCCCCTCTGCGACGGTCGCCGCCTCAAGCCCGAGGCGCTCGCCGTGACGTTCGCCGGTCTGGACATCACCGAGATGGCCGCATTGCCGCTCGCCGATCTGGCGGCTCTGCTCGAGACCGAACTCGAGCGGCTCGACGGCGAGGGCTCCGACAACTCCGGCGGCGACGCGCTCGCCCCCGAGAAGCGTCTCGCGGCGCATCGGCTGGTGAACGAGCTGCACGACCGGGTCTCACCCATCATCGAGCTCGGGCTGGGCTACCTCTCACTGGACCGGTCGACGCCCACCCTCTCGTCGGGCGAGCTGCAGCGCATGCGGCTCGCGACTCAGGTTCTCTCGCAACTGTTCGGCGTCATGTTCGTGCTCGATGAGCCATCGGCCGGCCTCCACCCCGCCGACGGCGAAGCGCTCGTGCGCATCCTCCGGTCACTCAGAGATTCGGGCAACACGGTGTTCTTCGTCGAGCATTCGCTCGACGTGATCCGGAACGCGGACTGGATCGTCGACATCGGCCCCGGCGCAGGCTCGACCGGCGGCGAGATCGTCTATTCCGGCCCGATCGACGGGCTCCGACAGGCGGAGGACTCGCAGACCCGGCGCTACCTGTTCGCCGAAGACCTCCCCGCGACGCCGATTCCCGCCCCGCGCGAGCACGACGCGCTGCTCCGACTCGCCGACGTGGCACGCAACAACCTCCGCGGCGTCTCGGTGTCGATCCCCCTCGGTTGCCTCACGGCGGTCACCGGCGTCTCGGGTTCGGGCAAGTCGTCGCTGGTCACCCAGGCGCTGCCCGACCTGCTGCAGAAGAGCCTCTCCAGCGAGTTGGACAGCGCGACGATCGATGCGTCCGCTGACGAGCAGAGCCGCGCGACCGCGGATCCCCTGATGTCCGCCGTGACCACGGAGACGACCGGTCGGGCCTCCGGACCCGCCGGCCGCGTGAAGCGGGTGGTGCAGGTGAGCCAGAAGCCGATCGGACGCACATCGCGGTCGAACGTGGCGACGTACACCGGGCTCTTCGACCGCGTCCGCGCGCTGTTCGCCGCGACCCCCGAGGCGCGCCGTCGGCGATACGCCGCGAGCAGGTTCTCGTTCAACCTGGCGAGCGGGCGCTGCCCGACATGCAAGGGCGAGGGCACGGTCGAGGTGGAGCTGCTCTTCCTCCCCACCGTGCACGCTCCGTGCGGCACCTGCGGTGGCACGCGCTACAACCCCGAGACCCTCGAGATCGAATTCGAGGGTCACACGATCGCCGACGTCCTCGCGACCAGCGTGAACGATGCGCGGGACATCTTCGCCGACGATGCCGAGGTCACTCGACACCTCGATGCCCTCGTCGACGTCGGTCTCGGGTACCTGCCACTCGGCCAGTCGGCGACGGAGCTCTCGGGCGGCGAGGCGCAGCGCGTGAAGCTGGCATCCGAGCTCCGCCGCGCTCAACATGGCGACACGCTCTATCTCCTCGACGAGCCCACCTCCGGGCTTCATCCCTCCGACGCCGACCGTCTTCTCGTTCATCTGCAGCACCTGGTCGATGCCGGCAACACCGTCGTGATGGTCGAACACGACATGCGCGTGGTCGCCCAGGCCGACTGGGTCATCGACATGGGGCCCGGCGCCGGAGACCTCGGCGGGACGGTGGTGGCGGAGGGGACTCCACGGTCCGTGGCGTCCGCGACCGGCAGCACGACCGCGTCGTACCTTGCCGCCGCCCTCGACGCGCAGGAGCGCAGGGGCGGTGTCTGACACCGGGTTCGCTAGCCTCGTGTGTATGCGTCGCTCCGTATCGGTCGTGCCCCTCGCCCTGCTCGCCCTCGCGCTCTCGGCCTGCAGCCCGCCGATGGACGACGAGACGAAGTCCGCTCTGAACAGTTCGGCGTGCATGTGGGTCGACACCGTGGCGACCCAGGCCAACATGAGCATGGTCTCGGCGGATCCGACGGCACTGGTGACGGCCGGAGATCACCTCCGCGAAGGGATCTCACTGCCCGAGGGCGACCTCGAGAACGCGATCGCGGCCGCGGGAGACGACGCGCCCGAACTCGAGGCGAAGACGGTCATCCTCCCCGAAGACCTCGACTCGTTCAACGAGCATCTCGACACGATCGCGTCGATCTGCGCCGATCTCGGTCATGACGACGTGGACACCCGCGTGAAGTATCCCGATTCCGAGACCACCGTCGAGGTTCTCGACGGGTCGTACGGCGGATAGACACAGACCCGAGAAAGTCACTCTCATCGGGGGTTCATACTGCGGAGACGAGGGGATTTGAACCCCTGGTCCCCTTGCGGGGACTCCACCTTAGCAGGGTGGTGCACTCGGCCGGACTATGCGACGTCTCCAGGCATCCGCTCCGTGAAGACCGGATGCACCTTGCAAGCATAACGGGTTCCGCGGGCAGCCACGAATCGAGAAGTCAGGCCCCGGGGCCGCTCGACTCCCGCACGACGAGTTCGGGCTGGAATCGCACACGACGGTCGTGCTCTACCCCGTCCAGCTCCTTCAGCAGCAGATCCACTCCGGTCCAGCCGAGCAGCCTGGCGGGCTGGCGCACCGAGCTCAGGGGCACCACGGTCGCCGAGGCGAAGTCGATGTCGTCGTAGCCGACCATGGCGATGTCCTGAGGCACACGGATGCCGGAACCGAAGCTGAAGGCCTGCAGCAGCCCGACCGCGAGGAGGTCGTTGGCGGCGAAGACGGCATCCGGGCGGGAGTCGCCGGAGCGCGCCGCGATGGTCTCGCCTGCGGCCCTTCCCTGGAGCACGGTGAGCGCGGACTGCTCGAAGATCTCGAGAGTGACATCGGGGTGGGCGGCGACCGCCTCCTGCACGCCCCGCAGACGGTCGGAGACCTGCTGCACCGACTGCGGTCCGCCGACGAAAGCCAGACGGCGACGGCCCGACGCCAGCAGATGATCGGCGGCCAGGCGCCCGCCTTCGACGTCGTCGACCGAGACCGAGGGCAGCACCCCCTCCTCCACCTCGCGGTCGACGAGGATCACCGGCATCCCGCCCGTGGCGAAGCGATGAACGGCTGAGAGATCGTCGGAGGCGGGGGTCAGCAGCACGCCGTTGACCCGCTGCTCCTGGAAGAGTTCGAGGTGCGCGACCTGGCGCTCGTCGCGCTCGTCGCTGTTGCCGAGCAGCACGGTCATGCCGGCATCCGCTGCTCTGTCTTCCGCTCCGCGCACGACCTCGGCGAAGAACGGGTTGCCGATGTCGGGCACCACGAGTCCGATGCTGCGGCTGCGACCGGCGCGCAGCTGTCTGGCCGCGTCGTTGCGCACGAAGCCGAGCTCCTGGATGACCCGCTGCACGCGTTCCACCGTCTTGGCCGACACGCGCTCCGGCTGATTCAGGACGTTCGAGACGGTGCCCACAGACACCCCTGCTGCAGCGGCGACGTCTTTGACCCCTACTGCCATCGTGTTCCCCTGTTCTTCCGATACGTCAGGGACTACCTTCTCATCCCGGACGGCGCTCTCCGCGCCTGCGACGCCCCGGCACCGCGACGACGGCGAGAGCCGCGCATCCGATGCCGGCTATGAACAGCGGTGCGAGCGCCCAGGTGACGACTCCTGTGAAGATCGCCGCTGCGGCCAGATAAGCGGCGCCGGCGGCATCCGCCCGCACCACCGACGGGATGGCACGGACAGCGCCCGCCCAGCCGAGTGACGGCGACCACGCGCCGGCGGCCACCAGCAGCGCGATCGCGAGGGCCAGCAGCCCCGCCCAGCCGATGACCGCGATGATCTCACCACCCGGCAATGCGCCGGATCCGGCGAGCACGACGTCGATCGTCAGCACAGCGGCGATCAGTGCGGCAGGCACACCCACGCGGAGGGAGGGCAGGATGCCGGCGCGCACGTCGTCCCAGAACAGCGCGGTGCGCGAGTCCTCGGCAGCGACGAACCGCCGCAGGTGACGGATGCCGGCGGCCAGAGCGATCGGAACGGTCACGACACCGAGGGCGATGATCGTCATCAGCAGTCCGACCGTGAGCACCTCGCCGAACAGGCCGAACTTCGCGGTGGCACCGGGGTTGACCCCCGGCTCGACGCCCGCGACCGTGGGACCCGCTCCCGAGCGGGCCTCGCGCTTCGCCGCTCGGAGCGCCCGACGCTCTGCGTTGATGACCGACATGACTAGCCCTTCAGCCCCTGTGTGGCGACGCCGTCGACGAGGAAGCGCTGGAAGACCACGAAGAACAGCAGCACCGGCACGAGGGCGACGAACGAGGCCGTGACCGTCGCACCGTAGTCGGACGAGGAGGTCTGGTCGTTGTAGAGGCGCAGTGCGATCGGCAGCGGGTAGTTTTCGGGGCTGGTCAGGTAGAGCAGCGGCCCGAGGAAGTCGTTCCACGCCCAGATGAACGAGAAGATCGCGCACGTGATGAGGGCGGGCTTGATGAGCGGCAGGATGATCGACCAGAAGATCCGCAGGTGGCCTGCGCCGTCGATGCGTGCCGCCTCATCCATGTCGCGGGGCATCTGGCGGATGAACTGCACGAGCAGGAACACGAAGAACGCCTCGGTGGCGAGGAACTTCGGCAGGATCAGCGGGATGAAGGTGTCGACCCACCCGAGCTGGTTGAAGATGATGTACTGCGGGATGATCACGACGTGGAACGGCAGCAGCAGCGTGCCGATCATCGCCGCGAACAGCACGCCGAGTCCCTTGAACTGCACTCGGGCGAACGCATATGCCGCGAGCGCCGACGAGAGCACCGTGCCGACGACGGCGGAGACGGCGAGGATCAGCGAGTTCAGGAAGAAGCGCCACATGGGCACCCCGGCGATGCCCTCCATGACCTTGGCGTAGTTGTCGAGCGTCGGCGCCTGGGGCAGCAGACCGGGATTCTGGCCGAACTCGGAGTTCGGCTTGAACGTCGACAGGAACAGCCACAGCAGGGGGTAGAGCACGACCGCGGTGAGGACGAGCAGACCGATGAACCAGATGACGGTCTGCCAGGTCTTGCGCTTCACCCTGCGACGCGGGGCGGAGGCGGATGCCGTGACGACAGCCTCGGTGGTGGGCGTGGTGATGGTCATTTGTCGTCTCCCGAGTAGTGCACCCACGACCTCTGGGTGCGGAAGAGGATGAAGGCGATGATCGCGACGACGACGAGCAGGACCCAGGCGATCGCGGCCGCGTAGCCCATCTGTCCGTCGGAGAATCCTCGCTTGTACAGGTACACGGTGATGAAGTTGGTCATGCCCGCCGGGCCGCCGGTGCCGTTCGAGATGATGTACGCCGAGGCGAAGACCTGGAAGGCGCCGATCAGACCGAGCAGCAGGTTGAAGAACATCACCGGGGAGAGCATCGGGATCGTCACCGCGCGGAACCGGCGGTAGGCGTTCGCGCCGTCCATCTCGGCGGCCTCGTAGAGCTCCTTCGGGATCTGCTTGAGCCCCGCGAGGAAGATCACCATGGTGGCGCCGAACTGCCAGACGGCGAGCAGGATCATCATCGGGAGCACGAGGCTGGGGTTACCGATCCATCCGCCGAGATCGATGCCGAAGACCTGCAGCCCGCTGTCGACGGGACCGTCGGAGGAGAACATCGCCCGCCATACGATGGCGACCGACACCGAGCCGCCGATGAGGGACGGGGCGTAGAAGGCGGAGCGGAAGAAGCCGGCACCCTTGTCGCGGTAGTTCAGGAGCATCGCGACGGCGAGAGCGGCCGCGAGGGTGATTGGAGTGCCGATGAAGACGTAGACGAGAGTGATCTGCGCCGATTGGATGAAGTTCGGGTCGCTCGTGAAGAGGCGGATGTAGTTGTCGAGCCCGATCCACTTGGGCGGCTGGAAGATGTTGTACTTCGTGAAGGAGAGGTACAGCGAGTAGATCATCGGCACGGCGGTGAGTCCGAAGAAGCCGACGAGCCACGGGGTGAGGAACGCGTAGCCGGTCGCCGTCTCCCGGCGCAGACGAGCGCGCTGGCCCGGCCGTGCGAGGTCGTTCTCGGGGCGGCGACCGCTGCGCAGCGCCCGCCCCCGCCCGGACTTCTTGCCCGTGACGATCGTCCTGGTCGCCGTCGTGCTCATGACAGCTCCTTC
>JAZBLP010000010.1:0-61501 GCA_037033305.1 Actinomycetota bacterium
CTCCTGACGCTCGAAGTCAGACCAGCGCGCGCACCGCCGCATACGCGTCGGCGACGTCACGTGTGAGCCGGTCGTAGACCCGCACGACGCCGGCATCCCCCTCGTGCCTCGGCCAGCCGGGGTCGCCGGCAGTGATGAATGCCACGGCGGCACCGTGCAGCTCGTCGGCGAGCTCCTGCGGCGGGTTCGGCCCGGCCAGTGCTTCCATCGACGGACCGTCGAGGCAGTCGAAGAAGAACGGCACGTCGAGGCAGTGCTCCGCGAAGCCGAAGTGACCTGACGGCCAGGAGAAGCGGTAGAGCCAAGTGGGCGCGTCGCCTCGGGCGGCCGCGATCCGTGGCACACCGGCGCGGAACATCCGGTCGGTGAGCACGCGACCGGCGAGACGGGCCTTGCCGAGACGAGCGACGTCGGCGTTCGCGGCGAGGTACTCGGCACGGATGCTCTTGCGCAGGCCGAGCCGATTCAGGAGAACACCCTGCGGCACCCAGCGCACCGCCTTCGCGGCACTGCCGGTGAACGCCATCGTGAACTCGTCGTCGGCGGCACCGATCACGAGCGGCTTGTCAGCGCCCACTCCGGAACGCAGGGACTCGCCTGTCGGCCGTGTGAGAAGGTCTCCGTCGATCGCGGGACCGAGGGGCAGGCCCTCGTCGATCATCGCGGTCATCGACGACGGACCGAGCTGGGTCGCCTTCTTCTGCAGGGCGAGCAGACGCTCTTCACTCACAGTCGAGAGAGCGGCCACGGTGGGATCGACGCCTGCCGCCGCGGCGAGCGCTCGCCCGAACGCCTCGGCCCGCGGCGCGGACACGTCTCCGAGAGCTCCCGAGATCGCGTAGACCCCGTGGAACAGGTGCTGCGCCGCCTCCATGCCGAGCAGAGTGAGCACGGCCCCGCCGCCCGCGGACTGTCCCGCGATCGTCACGCGCGAGGGGTCGCCGCCGAACGCTGCGATGTTCCGCCGCACCCATTCGAGGGCGAGCAGCCAGTCGCGCACTCCGCGGTTCGACGGGGCATCCTCGATCCAGCCGAACCCGTCGAAGCCGAGGCGGTACGAGATCGACACGGTGACGACGCCGTCGCGGTTGAAGTTGCGGCCGTCGTACCAGGGGCTCGCCGGCGAACCCGCGAAGTATCCGCCGCCATGGATCCAGACGAGCACCGGGAGACCCGCTGCTGCGGGATCCGGCGTGAAGACGTTGACGTTCAGCGTCGAGTCGCCCTCGACGCTCGGCTCGGGGATGAGTGTCACGCCGGGGTCGCCGCGCTGGGCGGTCGCGGCGAACTCGAGGGCGTCGAGCACACCGTTCCATGCCGCCTTCGGCACCGGAGCCTGGAATCGCAGGTCGCCGATCGGCGCCTCCGCGAACGGGATGCCGAGGAAGGCCGCCGACCTTGACCCGCCTCTGCCTCCGATGGTCGGGCGCCAGCGCCCTCGGACCCGCCCCGCGGCGGTCTGCACCTCGACGTACTCGGTCATGATGCTCAGACTCCCAGAACGAGACGGATGCCGGTGCCGATCTGCGCCATCAGATAAGGCGCGAGGTGGCCGGCCGGGTAGGTGTCGACGAACTCTCGGGTGACCGGACCGATCTGACCGACATTCGCCACCGAGTCACGATCGAGCCCTGACGCGGCGGCCGGAACCAGCACGTTGCCGGGAAATCCCTCGAGGGCGGTGTTCGAAGTCAACGGCACGACCAGGACGGTGTTGATGCTCGTGTCGAGCAGCCAGTCCTCTTGCACCACGACGGCCGGACGCACTTTCGCCGGTTCCGAGCCTCGCGGAATCCCGAAGTCGACCCAGACGATGTCACCCCGGCGGATCACCAGTCGGCGCTCTCGCGCAGCCGCTGCTCATTGCCTCGCACGAACACCGCGTCGTCCGGGTCGATCTCAGCCTGCGCCAAGATCTGGTTCGCGATGCGGGTCAGGTCCGAAGAGCCTTCCAGCTCGTCGGCCAGACGTCGTCCGGCGAGCTGAAAGAACTCCGACCGGTTCATGCCGTGCCGCGCGGCCACTCGTTCAAAGCGAGCGAAGTCGCCGTCGGGCACCGAGATTGCCGTCTTCATGGCAAGAGTATAACCGGTCATACCGCGAGACTACCCAGGGCATCCGACATTCGCGGGTGCGTCGACGACGCCGGCTAGGCCCTGAAGCTGAGGGCTACTCTCCGAGCGCCGTGACCACGGCGTGCGGCATCCGCTCGGTCATGACGCGCACCGCCTCGGGGTTGTCGTCGACGAGCACCGCGTCACGCCCGAGGGCTGAGGCGACGGCCCCCGTCGTGCCGCTGCCGGCGAAGAGGTCGAGCACTCGGTCGCCAGGTCGGCTCGATGCCCGCACGATGCGCCGAAGGATGCCCTCGGGCTTCTGCGTCGGGTATCCGGTCTTCTCGCGTCCGGTCGTCGGCACGATCGTGTGCCACCAGACGTCGGTGGGCAGCTTGCCGCGGGCGGCCTTCTCGGCCGTGACGAGGCCGGGCGCCATGTACGGCTCGCGGTCGATGTCGTCGGCGTTGAACACGTACTCGCGCGGGTTCTTCACGTAGACGAGGATCGTGTCGTGCTTGGTGGGCCAGCGGCGACGCGACTTCGCGCCGTAGTCGTAGGCCCAGATGAGCTCGTTGAGAAAGCAGTCGCGGCCGAACACCGCGTCGAGCATGACCTTGGCATAGTGCGCCTCGCGATAGTCGAGGTGCAGATACAGCGTCCCGTCGTCCGCCAGCAGCCGCCACGCCTCCTCGAGTCGCGGCATCAGGAACGCGCCGTAGTCGTCGAAACGGTCGTCATAGGTGCGCAGCATCCCACGCACGCGCTCGTAGGCGTGGCCGTGGAACCCGTGCCGCACCTCGGCGGGCGGCGCAGCCGGTTCAGAACTCTCGACGACCGGAGTGCCGGGATCGGCGTCGGCCGACTCGGGCGACGCGCGACGGGCCGTGACCACCTGTCGCTCCTGCGTCCGGCCCGTGTTGAACGGCGGGTCGAGGTACACGAGCGTGAACGACGCCGACGGCAGGCTCGCCGCGACGGCGAGATTGTCGCCCTGGATGATCGAGACGTCGCCACGCACGACGGGGGCGGGATCCACCGCCCCCGGGTCAGGTGCGGGATCCGACGAGGGGTCGGTCACGGAACCCGGTGCAGCCACGTGTCGGTGGCGAACTTCGACTCCACCAGCGCCTCGGCATCCGCGTACTCGTCGGCGCTGATCGTGCCGTCCTCCGCCGAGGTGAGCGAGCGGAAGGTGTCCTTGAAGCGCTCGATGATCTCGGCCCGCGAGAGGCCGGTCTGGCTGCGCAGCGGATCCACCCGCTTCGCAGCCGACGTCGTGCCCTTGTCGCTGAGCTTCTCGCGGCCGATGCGCAGCACCTCGGTCATCGTCTGACCGTCGATGTCGTACGACAGCGTCGCGTGGTGCAGCACTCCCCCGTTGGCGAGGCGCTTCTGCGCGGCCCCGCCGATCTTGCCCGAGGAGCTCGCGATGTCGTTGAGCGGCTGATAGATCGCGTCGATCCCCAGCGAGCGCAGCGCCTGCAGCACCCAGTCGTCGAGGAACGCGTAGGAGTCGGCGAAGGTCATTCCCTGCACGAGGGATGCCGGCACGTAGAGGGAGTAGGTGATGATCTGCCCCGCGGCCATGAGCATCGCGCCACCGCCCGAGATGCGGCGCACGACGTCGAAGCCATGCCGGGCAGCACCCTCGGGGTCGACCTCGTTGCGATACGACTGGAACGAGCCGATGACGACGGCCGACTGGTCCCATTCCCAGATGCGCAGGGTGGGACGCCGGCGTCCCTCGCCCACGCGGGAGGTGAGCACCTCATCGAGCGCGAGGTTCATGCGCGGTGACACCGCCTTCTCGTGCACGATCTCCCAGTCGAAGTCGTTCCAACCGGGAGCCGTGACCAGGGCACGACGCACGGCGGTGCCGACCGCCTCCGGCGTGAAGCCCAACAGCTGCGCGCCCTCGGGGAGCGCACCGCGCACCGCGGCGGCGATGGCCGTGGCATCCGTCTCGACCGGCAGGCCGGTGACAGCCCGGTCGATGTCGTCGAGCGCCGTGTCCGGCTCGAGGAAGAAGTCGCCGGCGAGCCGGAATCGGGCGATCCTGCCGTCTTCGACCTCGAGGTCGACGACGACGAGCTTCCCGCCTGGAACCTTGTATTCACCGTGCACGGTTACAGCTTAAGCCGCGGCCGTCGCTCGAGAGCGGTGCGCCGCGGATTCAGCGCCCGTGCACCACTGCGCGCTCTCCCGCGCGGATCGGCGCCGAGAAGCGGTTGCCGGGCGGCGGCTGGGGGCATACGTACTGATCCGAGAAGGCGCACGGCGGCAGATAGGCGCGGTTGAAGTCGATGACCACCGTGCCGTCGGATGCCGGTTCCTCGACCGGCAGGAAGCGGAACCGATACGTCTCCGTGCCGTTGGTCCCGTCGGCGAACACGGCGCTCAAGCCGCCCTGCGGTGCGCGCGTCGCGGCCAGTGCCACCGCGACGCCGTCGAGCGTGAACCGCAGCCGCCCGGCGAGGTCGGTCTCGTGCGAGCGCCCGTCGATCGAGGTCACGGTGATCGTCTCACCCGGCGTGGGCTCGAACACCGCCGCGATCCTCCATCCCTCCCGAGGCGGATACGCGTCGATCGCACTGAACCGTTCCCGCTCGGGCCGTCGAGGATTGAACACCCGCAGCGCGACCTCGCCGTGCCGGTCGAAGACGCGCAGCTCGCGACGTCCGAGCCGCAGCGTCTCACGGCCCCTCAGCGTGACGACCGACCCGGCGGTGCCGAGATCGCTGCCGCGGATCCCTCCATCTCCGGTGAGCGCCCAGAGACCCGGCACCCCCTCGACGGCGGCGGGTTCGGTGATGAGCCAGTTCGTCGACTCGAGCGCGGCAGGGCCGTACTCCGCGCCGGCATAGCGTTCTCGCGCGTCGTGCCATGCACGCCACTCGTCTTCGAATCCCACCCCGCACCTCCCTCTCGCCGCGAATCTATGCGGAGGGGTGACCGATATGCCGGGATGACGTCACGCGGATTCACCCGCTGTAACGCGGGTTCACGGGGCGTAACACGCCGACGCGCGGCAGGGTGAGGCGCGGCTCAGCGAGCGGGTATGCGCGCGTCGAGCCACGAGAGGATGTCTGCCCGCACCTCGTCCTGCTGCAGCTCGTTGAAGATCTCGTGACGCGCGTCGGGGTACACCAGCGTGGTGATGTCGGTGAGTCCCGAGCGCGTGCGGTACTCGTCGGCGAGCTTGTGCACGCTGCGCGGGCCGCCGACCGGATCGTCGCGACCGACGAGAAGCAGCAGAGGGATGTCGTGGCCGAGGTTCTTGCGCGGACGGCCGTAGAGCTTCGCGGCCTCGATGGGGCCGAACAGTTTCAGCAGCGGCTGGTTCGTGGTCAGCGGATCCTCGTCGAACGACGTCCACACCGCGGGGTCGCGGCTCAGCCATTCGAGGCCGGTGGCGTCGTCTGCGGCCCAACGGGCGTTCAGCGGCGCCGCGTTGAGCGAGCCCGGCATGCGCAGGGCCGAGCCCGAGAGGACCACCGCGTCCCATGCCTCGGGGTGGTCGTTCACGAGCATCTGCGCGAGGAAGGATCCCCACGAGTGCCCCAGCAGCACGAGGGGCAGGTCGGGGTGCTCGTCTGTGATGATGCCGGTGAGCTGCCAGACCGCTGCCTCCGCGGCATGCAGACCGCCCTTGCCGAGTCGCCCGAGCTTCTCGGGTCCGCCGTGCTGCCGGATGCCGGTGCGCCCGTGCCCGCGATGGTCGTCGGCGTAGACGAAGAAACCGGCCTCGGTGAGCGCGGCGATCAACGCGCCGTAGCGACCGGCGTGCTCGCCCACACCGTGCAGCAGTTGCACTACTCCCCGCGCATCACCGACCGCCGGGTGCACGTCGTAGACGATGGCGACGCCGTCGGCATCCGTGAATTCACGCGTATCGGTCACGCTCCCACCCTACTGAGGGTGCGCGACATGCGTCAGGTCGACAGCGTCGAGACAGTCAGCTCGACAGTGCGGCGATGACGCCCTGCGCGATCTCGAGATCGGTGACCTCGTAGCCGCCGACACCGTCCGCGGCGGAGCCCATGCGCACACCGCCGTCTTCGCGCACCGTGCGCTTCGCGGAGAAGTGCAGGGCGTCGACGCCGGCGGCAGCGAGGACGGCGGCGCTGGCCGCATCCACTCCGCTGCCCGCCATGATCTCGATCTCGCCTGCGGCCTCGGCGACGAGCGCCCGCAGCGTGTCGATGCCGTCGATCGCGACCGAGGCGCCGCCCGAGGTGAGCACGCGGCGAAGGCCCAGCGACCGAGCGGAGACGAGGGTGGCAACGGGGTCGGGGGTCACGTCGATCGCGCGATGCAGGGTGACGGATGCTCCCCCGGCGGCGTCGCGCAGTCGTCGCATGGCCGGGATGTCGAGCAGGCCGTCGTCGTCGAGGGCGCCGATCACGACACCGTCGGCGCCCGCGTCGATCGCGCGGCGGACATCGTTCTCAGCGATCGCGATCTCGTCGGCGGAGTAGCGGAAACCGCCCGCCCGGGGCCGGACGAGCACATGCACCTCGACACCGACGGCATGGGCGGCGTCGATCGACAGGTCGAGGGTCGCCGGCGACGGAGTGAGCCCACCGAGCGCGAGCGCCTGGGCCAGTTCGACTCGTGCGGCGCCGACGGCTCCGGCGATGCGCACTCCGGCAGGATCCTGGACGGCGATCTCGATCGCGGGGGTTCGGGTCACCCGTCCATTGTGACGTGTGCGGAGGGCACCTCCTGTCATGGACTTCCGATCGGAGCGAAAATTACTTAGACTGTCTAAGTAATGTCTGCGTCTGATGAATCCCTCCACCTCACCGCGACAGATCTGCGCATGGCGACCTTCCGGCTCGCGCGGCGCCTGCGATGCGCTCGAGCCGTCGACGCGATGAGCGACGCGCAGCTCGCGGTCCTCGCGACGCTGCGCATGCACGGCCGCCGCACTCTCAGCGCCCTGGCTGAGCGCGAGCGGGTGACCGCACCGTCGATGACGAACATGATCAACGGGCTCGAAGAGCAGGGATTCGTGCTCCGCACTCCGGATGCCGAAGATCGACGTCGCGTGCAGGTCGACATCACCGAGGCGGGCACCGAGATCGTGGAGCAGACCATTCGTCGGCGTGACGAGCTGCTCGCCGAGATGCTCGGCGAGATGGACTTCACGGAGGAAGAGCTGGCGACGCTGCGCGCAGCGAGCGCCCTGATGCGAAAGGTGGTCGACCGATGAGCGCGATGTTCCGTTCCTTCTCGAACATCAACTACCGCATCTGGTTCGCCGGGGCCCTCGTCTCGAACATCGGCGGGTGGATGCAGGCGACTGCCCAGGACTGGGTCGTGCTCACCGAGCTCACCGACAACGACGCTGCCGCCATGGGCGTCACGATGGCGCTGCAGTTCGGTCCGCCGCTCGTGCTCGTCAGCGTGACCGGATGGGTCGCCGACCGCTTCGAGCGCCGTCGCATCCTCATGGCCACGCAGTCGGCACTGCTGCTGCTCGCGATCGCCGTCGGCGTGCTGCTGCTCAACGGCGTGATGACGCTGCCGATGATGTTCTGCTTCGCCGCAGCGTTCGGTGTCGTCAACGCCTTCGACGCGCCGGCCAGGCAGGCATTCGTCTCGGACATGGTCTCGGCCGGTGACACGTCGAACGCGGTCGCCCTCAACTCGGCATCCTTCAACCTGGCCCGCATGATCGGGCCTGCGGTCGGCGGCCTGCTGATCGTCGCGATCGGCTCGGGGTGGGTGTTCATCGCGAATGCGGTGACGTTCCTCGCGATGCTGGTCGCGCTCCTCGCGCTGCGCACCGGACAGCTCGCACCGCGGCTGAAGAATCGCCGCCCGGGCGGACTCGCCGAGGGCTTCCGCTATGTGTGGGGGCGCAGCGACCTGCGTGTCGTGTTCGTGACCGTCTTCCTGATCGGCGCCTTCGGCATGAACTTCCCGATCTTCGCCTCGACCATGGCCATCGAGTTCGGAGCGGGTGCCGACGGATACGGCGTGCTGAGCTCGGTGCTCGCGATCGGCTCGCTCGCCGGGGCACTGCTCGCCGCCCGACGCGATCGCGCCAGGGTGCGGGTCGTGATCCTGGCGGCCGGCGGGTTCGGCGTCGCGGCGTTCATCTCGGCATCCATGCCGACCTATCTGACGTATGCGATCACGCTGACGTTCACCGGATTCATGATCGTCACGCTGCTCACCACCGCCAACGGCTACGTGCAGATGACCACCTCGCCGGCTCTGCGCGGCCGCGTGCTCGCTCTGTACATGGCTGTCATCATGGGGTCGACACCGGTCGGCGCCCCGATCGCCGGATGGGTGGCCGACACGTTCGGGCCGCGCACCGCGATCATGCTGGGCGGCACCGCCGGCTTCGTGGCGTGCGCGATCGGTGCGATCTGGGTCTTCACCTCGGGACGACTGCACCGCTCGGAGGGCAGCCGGTTCCTGATGACGCTCGATGAGACCCGGCCGGTGAACATCGTCGACGAGGCCGAGATCCTCGAGAAGAAGGCCGACCCGGTCGAGTTCAGCGACGAGGCGGCCGTCACGACGCCGATCCGCACCTCGAAGAAGGATTGACCCGCGGATCACCGCGCGGGAGCCGTTTGTCAATGCCCTCCACGGGGCGGGCGGGGCGGACGTACTGTCTCGTCATGGACCAGAACACAGGACGCACCCCGCACCCCGAGCAGCCCGCAGAAGGCTCGCCCGATGTGATTCCCGAGCACAACACCGCTCCTGACGGCCAGTCGACGGCGGATGCCGAGCGTCGGCCCGACGAGCTCGACGGCAACGCCCAGGGATCGACCCAGGGCGGTGCTATCCAGGGCGACAGCTCGCACGGCGACTCTCCTCGCGGAGCCATCCAGGGCGACGCAGAAGACGGCAACGCTCAGGGCGCAGCCCAGGGCGGCGCGATCCAGGGCGACAGCTCACACGGCGAATCGCCGCGCGGAGCCATCCAGGGCGATGCCAGCCCCGACCGCGACGCGGCCATCGGCGGCGACGAGAACACCGAAGACCAGCTGACCGCCGACAACGAGGTCGAGCAGGACACCCTGCGCACGCTGGACCCGAACGACCCTCCCGCCTGACGCGCGGGCTGCGTGACGAAGGGGGCGGATGCTGCGGCATCCGCCCCCTTCGCTCGTTCCCCTATGCACGCGGTCATCTCAGCGCTAATATTCGCGTACCGAATTGGTGCTGGGGACCGATGGAGGCTCACGATGACACTCGATGATGATGTCGCAGCGAAGGCCAAAGCAGAACGCGAGGCGGCGGAGGCTCTCGCTCGCAAGGCCGTGCATGAGGAGAATGCGGCGAAGATCGCCGATGAGAAGGCAGCGATCGAGCTGGCGGAGTGGAAGGCCGCGGCAGGCAGCCGGCAGCGCACCACGGAACTGGCCGCCGAAGCGGCGGAGCTCGACAACATCGCGAAGCAGCAGACCGTCTTCGGCGATGCGACACCAGAGCTGAAGGGTCTGGAGCGCGGCAAGACGACCGCGCCGGATGGCGTCCTGTATTCGACCCTCCTGACCACCAAGGCCCTGGCCGATGCGGCCGGCATGGTGAGGAAGGCGGTCAAGGCGACGGACAGGAACGCCTACCGGATCTTCATCACCTCCGACCCTGATCTGCTGAGTCGCGATGCACTGCACCGCAGCACAGTGTCACGACTCAAGACCCTGATAACTCTCTTGAAGGGCTTTCCGCCTCCGGGAGGTGTCGGTGATCTCGAATCCGGCGGGGCACTCAGCGCCGCGGCGGCGGCCGCCAAATTGATTCCGGGGCTCCTCGAGCTCTTCGCCGCCAACCGCACGATCACGTCGGTCGCGATCACCGTCGACGACGAGCAGGTCGTCACTGCGGTAGCGGGAGCCCTCGCCGCCGCCGAAGGGGATGATTTCCTGTTGCTCGACGACACCCGCTTCCTCTCCGGAGACACGCAGGTGCAGGCGAAGCGGGACGAACTGGAGGCGGCGACCGCCGAGCTGCAGATGAAGGTCGCCGACGAGAAGGCCAAGCCCGAAGGGGCTCAGGATTCCGCATGGCTGGCGCAGGCGCCGACGGTCATCAAGGCGGGGCAGGATGCGCTCATCGCACTCGACACCGTCCCGAGCGGACAGAAGATGAGTCCCCTCACTGCAGCGATGGCTATCGAGCTCGTGCGCGACGACAAGTGGGACTTCATCCTCGTCGTTCAGCCGGCCGGCGGTTCGGCAGCGCAGCTCATCAGCGATCGCCCGCTCGCCATGAAGGACCCGATCTACATCGCCGGCGCTGTCGCCCTGAGCTACAGACTGATCAGGCCTGACACATCACAGGTGGTCGCCGCGGGTGTCGTTGCCGGTCGCGCAGAGCTGAAGGGGACCGTCGGGAGCACGATCGACCTCACCGGCCTGGCATAGACAGAGCGGGCGCGATCGATACGGATGCGGGCGCCTCGACGCGGGGTGTAGGTTGCGGAGATGGAGCCGATACGCGTGGGTCTCGTCGCTGATCCGGCTTCGCCGACGACCGTCGCACGTCGGATGACCGACCTCACACCCCCGCTCAGTGATGAAGCTGACAGCTGGATCCTCGAACTCGTCAGCGAGCCGTTCACGCTCGGGTCCGAAGACGTCGATGTGGCGCTGGAGCGACTTCGCGCGCACGCCGACGACAACGAGTGGGACCTCGTCATCGGCGTCACCGAGCTCCCGCTGCGCGATGACGACGGTCGTTACCTGCTGGCTGCGATGGATCCTCAGCGCCACGCTGCAGTGCTGTCATTGCCCGCGCTCGGCGGCTTCCGGGTGCAGACGCGCGCCCGGCATGCCGTGCGCGGGCTTGTCAGCGACATGGCCGTACCCGCCGCTCCCGACGAGCAGCGCCTGCCCCTTCCCCGCCTCAGCGCCCGCGGACGATTGATCCTCGGCATGGTGCTGGCAAACCGCCCGTGGCTGCTCGCCGCGGGACTCAAGTCCGCCCTGGTCGCCGCCCTGGCGACCGGCGCGGTGGCGACGATCGAGCCCTCCGTGTGGTCCCTCGCGCTGTCACTGTCGGGGTGGCGGCTGGCGGCGGCGACCGTGGCTTCCGTCGCGATCATCATCGCCTGGATCGTGATCGACGGGAGGCTCTGGGACCGCCCGGACGACGACTCCCCCCAGGCGCGCGAGAGATCCCGTCTCTACAACACCTCGACGCTGCTGACTCTGAGCATCGGGATCAGCATCTGCTATCTGGCCCTGTACGTCGTGAATCTCGCGTGGGCGCTCTTCGTCCTCGACACGACGGTGATGAGCGAATCGCTCGGCCGCCCCGTCGAGCTCCCCGACCTGTTCGTGCTCACCTGGTTCGTCGCGTCGGCGGCGACGATCGGTGGTGCGCTGGGCACCGGACTGGAGTCGGACGAAGCGATCCGCGCGGCCACCTACTCGAAGCGCGAGGAGGACCGGCGCGCCCGCCTGGCCGAAGGAGCCGCCTGAGCAGCGACGCGTCGACGTTCGCGGGCGCACGACGAAGGGGCGGATGCCGCAGCATCCGCCCCTTCGTGGTGTTCCGGAGGTGACTGTGCGGCGTCGACCAACGTGGTCCAGATTCGACGTAGTTGGCTCAAGTGCCGACTGAAGTCACGCTCTCTACCGCGTCGACTGGTGAAGCGTAGAACGTGGCACTGTTTCTGAGCCCCGGAAAATCAGGGGTTTCCGGGTACCTCAGGTCCACTCCCGCTGATGCGACGAAGCAGCGCGAGACCCTCTGCGCCGTCACCTGGCCAAAGGCGTTTCACCAGGTCTTCGGTCTGCTCGAATGTGAACCGCCAGAAGCGCGGGCTGTCGACGTAGCGGAAGTCGGAGCTGGTAATCATGAACTTCGGAGTCCCCCCTAGCGACCGGTACGGGTGCCGCCCGTATCGGTACCAGAAGGATAGGGCGTCTTCGATGTCGACCCTGAGGTCGTCTGATGCCTCAAGGTCGAGGGGTCCGTCCAGGCTCTCGAAGGTGGGCACGCAACCAGAGTAGGTCAGAAGCGCGGGCACCGTGACAGCGGCACTTGTGGGCGGAGGCTGCCTCTGCCGTGTCGCCGAATGGTTACCTGCTATGACTGAGAGCATGATTACCTCTTGGGCCGAGGCGGAGATGGCCGCCGCAATACACATGCGCTCGCTCGGTTTCGCTGATTCGGAGATCACCAAGCGCGGTGCAGATAAGGGCATCGACGTCCTCGCTGCCAGCGGCTCCGCTCAGGTGAAGCACATGCGCAAACCAGTCGGCTCTCCAACGGTTCAGCAGTTCATCGGAGCAGCGGCTCCGAACAGCGTCGCCCTCATCTACTCGCTCTCCGGTTTCACGGCGCAAGCCATCGAAATCGCCGATGACACAGACGTCGCATTGTTCACCTACACGGTTGAAGCGACCTATTCGCCGTCTAACCGACATGCCCAAACGTTGGCCGAGATCGGTTACGTGGACTACACCCTCGACTCCCAGACTGAGCGATTCCAGAAGCTGGTTGATGGTGTTGGCACGTATCTGATGGAGGCATACTCGTTCGCTGGCAACGTCGCCTCTGCTGCGTCGAGCTCGGCAGTCGCTACTTTGCGCCGCCGGTTGGAAGATGTTCAGAACCAGTTGTCCGCGCGCGAAGACGGTGCAGACGAAGCAGGGCTCCGTTCCGAGTTCGCGGCAATCCAGGAATCCCAGCGTCGACTTCTTTACCTCACCGAGGTGTTCGCGGACTGGGATTCCGCCCGCGAGTTCAGCGGGAGTCTTCCCAGAATGATGATGAAAGCTATTCGAGTTGAACAGATCGCTCTGGCGGTCGCTCGAGACCTCCAACTGACGCCGGGAGACGACTTCGAGCTGACGATGGACGCTTGGGCGACGAACTGACCAGAGACACCGACGGTATGAAGTACCGGGGTATTGACCCGCGCAGTGTCCAACGCCACCCAGATGCGGGTCGTCAGGGGTATCGCGTCGATAGCAGCTCTCTGCCGTCCCAGCTTCTCGCCTGCTCCCAGCTGGTTAGATAGATGCACCAGCCATCTTGGTCGTGAACGAGGAGGCGGCGAAGACCTTCGCTCCGAAATGACCCGCGTACCGGAACGACGATAGCCCGAGTGGGACCGACGATCTCCGTGATCCGCGACTCGATCCGTCGCACCACGAGAGTCTTCTGTGTCGCACGAATCACTTGATAGAAGTCGATGTTGTCCTGATCTCGCCCCCATCTCGACACGAGAATGTCTCCGCGCGTGAACAACGTGGGGCGGGTGACGGGCATGACGAGCTCCTGGAGATCGGGCGGATGAGACGCCATATGGCGGCCCCTATGCTCCATGCGCGGCGCTCGCTCGAGTCAGCGCTATCGTGAGCCCATGGATGAGACCACCGCCACGCTCATCGCCGCCATCATCGCCGCAGCCATCGCGGCGCTCGGGCTCGCATGGTCAGTCGTCAGTTTCTTCATCACTCGCCGCGCCCAGCAAGCAGATGCGGCGCGCCAAGAGTGGGCGAGACGGTACGAGCAAGCGTTGGCGCAGGCGCTCAGCACGGATGCGCGTGAGTCGGCGGCGGGGCTGATCCTCATCGAGAAGTTGTCCAAGGCCGAGTGGGCGACCGACGAAGACCGAGCGACCGCGGCGAGCGTCCTTTCTTCTCTGTCGCCCACTTCTGATGACGAGGCCGCACACATCCGATCCGCTGTCGTGAGCGACATCACCGACAGGGATGTGGCTGACCAGCTCGCGGATGCTCCGGTGGGTCCGCGGGGTCGGTTCGAGGTCTACCGCGACCGCACCGGCGGCTACCGCTGGCGGCTGAGGGCTGGGAATGGAGAAGTTCTCGCGGTTAGCGAGGGCCACGTCACGAAGGACGCGGCCCTTCGCTCCATCAGCGTCGCGAGGAGAACACTCGGCGCTCCCGAGTAGTGACTGGTCGCGTTACGCGGTCGATTCGGGAGATCGCGGACACTAGGAGAAGCGGGCGCAGGCATCACGCCCGCGACCGCTTCCGCCGCGCGCACTCTTTGCACCCTCGCTTGCTGTTCGCCCGGGAATCCCCGGTCGACGGCCACTCGTGCCCGCAGGTCTGGCATTCCCACCAGATACGCTTGCCGGTTCCGGCCACCACGTCCTGTGGGGTGAGGTCACCGTTGCGAGTGCGTGAGAACTGCGCCGCCATGTCCGGCCTGGTGGTTGCCATGTCGTTGAACCCCGGCCACACCTTTTTGCCGCTGCAGTACGGGCAGCCGGTGCCGGAGTGGACTCGGTTGTCGCCGGACACCTCCCAGTCATGCCCATGCGGGATGCACAGCCACCACAGCTTGTGGGACGTGCCAGCCACGACGTTGTCCGGGGTTCGCTCGTTGTTCTTCCAGGGGTGGAATTCGGCCGCCAAGTCCGGCCTGGTCACGCGCATGCAGTTCTTCTCGCTGACGGCGCGGTTCGAGCAGTAGCGACAGCCGACGCCCTCGACGCGCTTGGCGATGACCCCGTCGTAGTCGCATCCGTTCGGGCACTTCCACCACGCCTTGTCGGAGGACCCCGGGAACACGTCCCACGGGGTGAGGTCGCCGTTCAGGGTTTTGTGCCACATGGCGGCGACGTCCGGGGCGACGGTAGCCAGGCACGTGCTCGGGTGCACCACCTGGTGCGTACAGACCAGGCACTGCGAGCCGCGGGTCCTGTTCGCCGGCGTCGTTTCCCAGTCGTGCCCGAGCGCGCACGTGAAGGTCATCGTGTACTCGGAGCCCGCGACGACGTTGTCAGCCGTTCGTCCCCCACTCAGTGCCTCGTTGACCTCGGAGGCGATGTCCGGGTGCGTGGCCCGCAGGGAGTTCGTCTCGTTGACGCGGAGGTTCGCACAGTATCCACACCCGACGCCGGACGTCGTCCTCGCGTTCGGGGACAAGTCGTAGGAGTGGCCCATCGCGGCGCAGATCCAGAACCGCTTCACTCCGGACCCGGCGAGCACATCCTCTGGGGTGACGTCACCGTTCTTCTCGAAGTCCCACTCGCTACACAGCAACGCGTGCGTTGCGGCCAGCGACGTGTCCGGGCTCGCCCTCTTCCGCGCACAGACACCGCAACCGCCGGATGCCTTCGACGCGCGGAGACGGCGACCGGTCGAGGTGAACGGGTGTCCAGCAACGCACACGTAGTCGTTTTCCCGGTCCCATCGTTCAGCGTGGGTGAAGCGGTCGCCGATGCCGTCGGGGCGCACCATCTGCGTCAGCTGCAGGTGCCGAGTGCGGGGGTAGAAGCTCGTGGTCAGGTGACCGAGCAGATCCTCATGCCCCACCATCTTCCCGTCGCTGCCGACCACGAGGCCGGCGCAATGGTCAGCGCGCAGCAGCAACCAGAGAGCGTCGACGAGGACGGCGGAGCTCCGGAATTCCACCGTTCGCTCGACGACGGCGACGAGGTTGGCGCGACGGTCCTCCACCATCGGCGTCGCCGCCACCTCCGGCAACGCCTGCGCGAGCGCGACAGCGACGCAGAACCGCTGCGCGAGGTCTATGGGTCGGCTTGCCGCCTCCGTCCACGCGCCGACGCACGCGAGAATCTCGCTCAGACGTGCGGCGTCGATGAGACCTGCTTTCCGCAGCCGGCGGTAAGCGCGGTCCGCCCGGAGAACCTCCACGTCGACGGGGAACTGGTCGTCGGGCGACGTGCCGGGACCCGTCCACCGCATGTGCTGACGGCAGACGCGGGGCCCGTCGTGCGGCGTCTGCTCCGCATGCTCACCGTGGGTACAGAGCACGCACGCGTACCGCTGTCCGATGAGCTCGAAAGTTCCTCCGCGACGCTCATCGCGCGCGAAGTGCCCAGCGCGCAGGCCACCGAGCTGCTCGAGCACCTCGGCCCGGACTGCCGGAGCTGCAGCGCGGAGTGCGTCGTTGATGGCGACGTTCCAGGCGCGTTCGGTGTATCCGTTCGCCGCGCTCAGGCGACGTTCGAAGCTGGCAGGCGTCTCGTGGGCGACCGGTCGCTTCCGCTCCGGGAGCGCCATCACTGTCTCACGCAGCACGAGCCGTCACCTTCTTCTTCTTCGCCCCGCGCTGGACTTCACGCTCGTACTCGCGTTCGCTGGTCAGGTCGAGTCGCACCTTGTCCATGTGTTCGCGGGTGATGAACTCCTGGGTCGGGTCGCCATCGTCGATGACGTCGAGCGCGACCGTGGTCAGAAGCCGCGACAGTGCGCTCAGCGAGCCGCGGGTGCGGCTCCACAGGTAGTCGGCGTGCGCGGCCGGCAGGGACTTCGGCGTCTGGGCGAGGAGGCCGAGCTGGGATTCGAAGGCGTAGACGATGGCGCCCCAGAGGTTGCGTTCTTCGGCTGTGTCTCGGCCGAAGTGGTTGAGCCGGACGAGGGTGGACCGAGCGGCGAACTGCTCTCCGAGTCCCTTATCGGAGTGCAGCTTCTGCTCGAGGTTGAAGCCGAGGTATAGCGGGACGGCGGGCACCGCGTTCATGAGGTTCTTCGTCGCCTGCTGGGTTTCCGAGTGCCCTCGCCCGGTGAACGCCATGTTCTGCATTTCGTCGATGACGATGAGCGAGGTGCGCCGGCGGATGAGGGCGTCGGTGACCAGCTTCGTGCGCTCCTCGACCGTGGTGTGGGCAGTGAAGCGCACGCCGAGGAACGTCAGGAACCGACCCATCAGGTTCTTCGGGGTGCAGGAGGACGGCGTCTCCACGTACACGATGGGTGAGTGCCCCAGCGTCTTCCACTCGGGGTGCTGCCGCTCGTGGCGGCGCAGGGCGTCGACCATGACGTGCTTCGCGGCGGTGGTCTTCCCGGCGGTCGGCGGGCCGCTGACCATGACGCTCGTGCGTCCGACAGCACGGCTCATCCGGAGGGACGCGCGGTGAACCTCGCGGAGGAGGTCTTTCAGGTCAGGGGTCAGGATGTCGGTGTTCCCGGCGATGCGGTCGATGCGGTGGTCGTTGAACGCGGCCTGGGTGGTTGCGTCGAGCGCGGTGAACTCCTCGAGGGTCATGGGCTCGGGTTGTGGGGTTTCGTAGTTCTCCAGCAGTGGGAGCAGGGTGCGCTCACGGTCGAAGTGACCGAGGGGCGCGTCGTCGATGAGGGACATGAGTGTGGGTTCCTTCTCTGGGGTTAGGCGAGCTCGAGCTCGTCGAAGTGGAGGTAGTCGTCGGCGACGTGGCTACGGTCGACGACGGGTTCAATGTCGGTGGGCGTGGTGCGCTTCACGGCCTTCTTCTTGGCGGCAGCGGCTTCGGCCCTCAGGGCCTTCTCCACCGCGCCGGCTTCGCGGCGGGAGCGTGCGACGAACTCGTGCGCTTCGTCGTTGGTGAACCGCTTGCTGGTCTTACCGATGGTGCGGGCGTCGTGGAGCATCGCGCGCTCGTTCGGGCGGAGGAGCCCCGCGTCGTCGGTCCACCCGCAGGTAATCCACTCACCGTCGGTGGGCGAGAGCACCCAGACCTGGGACGGGTCGAGGCGGTCGTAGTGGACAGGCACCTTGATGCTGTGACCGTCTGCGTCCTTCTGCAGACGCAGGGGGGCCAGGTGTGGGCTGTCGTAGGTGCGACCCCCGAAGAGGATGCCGTCGACCTGGACCGTACGGTCGGTGCGCGGCATCAGCGCGATGAAGTCCTCCTCGCCGAGCGGGAGCATGAACTGACCGGTGTACTCGATGGACGCGGCATACATCGAGTTCGGGGAGTGGACGAACGTCGGCTCCAGCGGGTCGGTGAGCCCCTCATGCTCTCGGTTCTGCCAGATGATGCTCACCCAGCGGTCGAACAGCTCGATGACCGTGCGCAGTTCGAGGACGTCCTCCTCCTCGGCCTTCGCGCCGCGCTCTGCGAGGCTACCGCCTGCGTAGCCCGGGAGGTGCCGGGTGAACATCGTCTTGATGGTGTCGAAGTGTCGCTCGACGTGCGGCTTCCCGGTCGGGGTTCGAGGCGGCGTCTCGGTGATGTGCATCCCGTATCGGGTGCAAGCGGCGTGGACGACGATTCCACGGTAGTCCTGGCCGTTGTCGACGAGGATGCGGCGGGGGAAGATGTAGGGCCGGAAGGTGTCGTACGAGTGGTCCTGGTCTTCGACGAGCTTCGCCCACGGCATCTCCGGGAGTTCGAGCTCCGCATACTGGTTGCTCCACGGACGCAGCGAGTGCGGCACGAGGGTGCGAGCGATGAGCCAGGCGTGGTCTTCCGCGACTGGGGCGCCGTCGGTGAAGTTGAAGCCGATGATGCTGCGGGTGCGCTTGTCCATGAGCGTCGTCAGGTGCGGGCGGATGACGGACCCGTCCGGCATGCGCACGAACGCGTCGAACCAGGTTGTGTCCATCTGGCATTCGTCGCCGGGGGCGGTGACCTCACGCTTGCGGAAGGTGTGCTTCGGGACGAGAGCGGCGGTGTTGCGCAGCTGCGCCAAGGTCGTGGGGTCCTGGTTACCGGAGAGCTGCTTGACGTACCGTTCGACGGTGGACGTGGACGGGAGCGTGGGACGGTCGTTCGGGTGCGGGTACTCGTCTTCTAGCTCCAGCTTCAGGTCGGCCCGAATGACCGCGTAGGAGGTCTTCGAACGTCCCGCGTACGTCTTCAGCACCCGGCGCAAGGTGGTGATGACCCGCTCGTCAGCGCGGGAGAACACCTCCTCCTTGCGGTCATGGGTGCGCTTATCGCCGAGTGCTGCGACGCCGCCATCGCGATACCGCTGCAGGCGGCGCTGCAGGGTCCGGTAGGGCATCGGCATGCCCAGGTCGTCAAGCTCCTTCATCTTGCATTCGAGCCGGCCCTTCATGGGGAGTCGCGGGTCGTACTTCGCCCGGAGTTCTCCCCCATCGGGCGCGGTTCCGTCGACGAGTTCCTGCAGGTGCGGGATGAGGGCGACCGTGTCGGCGTCGAGGTGGTCGAGGGCCTCGGCGATGGGCATGAGGACCTTCTTCTTCCTCTTCTTCTTGGAGTCGTCCTCCGGCTCTGCCTCGACGGCGTCGAGTCGCTCCCCCGGCGCCAGGAGGCGGAACAGTTCCGACTGGTGCAGGACGATGGTCTCGTCGGTGAGTTCGTGGCGGAGGCGGTAGACGACGCCTTCGTAGCCGACGAGCTTGTAGAGCCCGTCGGTGAGTTCGATGGTCTGTCCGATGAGGATGGTGCGGGGCTTACGCATGAGTGTGGGCTTTCTCTAGGCGGGATGGATGGGGGTGTTGTCGGAGAAGGGCTTGGTGAGGTCGAAGCGGATGGCGCGCTGCCACATGAGGTGGAACACGGCGGGAAGGTGCTCACCCGGGCGGTCGGTCCGCAGGGCATCGCGGAGGGCGCCGAACGTTCCGACCTCGTGTGCGACGTGGAGGATGAGGTCGCGGTCTTCGTCGTCGGGCTCGAAACGCGGGTGGTGGTAGCGGCCCATCATTTCGAGGTTCCAGCGGGTCACGTCGGGGAAGGTGTCGAACAGTTCGAAGCGCCAGCCGATGCGCTCGCACATCTGCGCGGTGAGCTCGAACTTCAATGCCTCAGCCTCGGTCGTGCGCTCGGCATCGTGAACGTCCACGAGGATGTTCTCGCCCTGCGCCGTGCGGAAGAAGACGTCGGGCACGTGGTGCAGGTTGTCGCGCTGGAAGGTCAGCATCATCGGCTGGGAGATGATGTCGACGATGTCGAAGACGTGGTCGAGCAGCATCAGAGCGGTGAACTCGCTCATCGACTCGTAGCGGACCATCGTTTCGGTGCACGCGCACCAGTAGTAGCCCTGGGAGGAGCGCTGCGTGTCCCACTTCATCGGCAACCGTGCGGGCCGCGCGGGCGCGACCATCGCGACCGATGCAGGGTCGGTCGCGCGGGCTGCGTGGACGCGGTGCTTCGCGTCCTTCCATTCGATGCGGTCGACCCCGAAACCGGGGGTCTTCTTGATGCCAGTTATCTTTGCCATGTTTCCTCTCGTGCGCGGCGACTTCGCGTCGCGAACGGGATCGATGGCGTTCATTGATCTTTTGGCTTTGATAGGTGACAAAAGATAAAATCTGGGGCATGTCGAACCCTCGGTACGTCCCGCGCGAGTTCGCGCGCTATCCGCTTGAATTCGGACGGAAACCGCTCATCGAATGGGTCAGCGAGGAGGGCCTGTCGACCGTGGAACGTGCAAGGTTCGACGCCTCGCGCCTTCAACATGGCGTCGCCTACGGGGTCACCCAGCTGTACATGCCACGCTCCCCCACGAAACGGATGACGTCCTTGGCTGAGGCACTCGATCTTCCCTACGCGCGCCTGCAGAAGCTGCTCTCTGGTCACAGCGTGATGCAGCTCGAAGATCTCGGACGACTTCGCCAGCTCATCGGCGACAGCGTGGACCCGTGGCTTCTCCGGGGGCGGCATGCGGCGCTGTTGACGGAGGGCCGCGCCGCGATGGATCGCGAGGCCGCACGGGAACGACGAGAGCGCCTCTCTCGAGCAGGAGCGTGGGCTCGGTCTGCACCGACAACGCCGCCGCCAATGCGATGAACGAATTTCGTTGACCATCGGCGTGTCGAGCTGTATTTTCGACATGCGCGGATACTAATCCGCAAGTTTGCTTGATGACAATGGTCAATTGGAAGGATCCCCATGGACGCTCTCGAGGTCGCTGAAGCCATCACGCTGCCCGACACCCGTGTCGCGTTGTGCGGCGACTGGCACGGCAACATCGGCTGGGTCGCCACGTTGGCCAAGGCCATCCCCCACCTCGCGCCCGACATCCGCACCATCCTGCAGCTCGGCGACTGGTCGATGGATCCGGCCGCGGACGCCCTCCTCGTCGAGGCGGGCGTCGAACGCGTCTATGTCACGCTGGGCAATCACGAGAATTATGGCGAAATCACCCCGTTGCTTAACGCACACCCCGGGCACGCCGTCCGCGTCTCCGACATCACTTGGATTCTTCCCCGGCCGGGGCGGCTGACCATCGCGGGACGTTCCGTGCTCTCCCTGGGCGGGGCGACCTCCGTCGATAAGGCCTGGCGCCGGGAAGGAGTCAGCTGGTGGCCGACCGAAGACATTACCGACCAAGAAGTACGTACGGCTATCGCGGGTGGCGATGCGGATCTGATGCTCACACACGAGTCCCCCGACCGCACCCCCGTGCGCGCAGTCCAAGAGGTGCTGCGCACGAACCCGATGGGGTTTCCCAACGACGCTCTCGTCGATTCTCTGCACTCTCGGCGACGCGTCGCGAAGGTCTGGGACCTCGTCCATCCCGCTCTCCTCGCGCACGGCCACATGCACACTCCGGGCGGTGGCCAGACTGACGACGGTCGTCGGGTGGCGAGCCTTGGGTGCGATGGACAGCAGGGCAGCATCGGGTTCCTCGACATGTTCACCCTCACCATGCAGACCCCCAGTCTCCGGGAGATCCGCGACGCGGCCGGGCAATGACGAACCCGTGGGCTGCCATCATCGGCCCCTGCTACACACGAGCCTCCGTGGCACGCGCACTTCGGTGGACAGAACAGGAAGTGGTGGATGCGGCGGCCACACTCGATCTCCTGGAACTCGACACCATCGAGGGCAAGATGCTGTACCCGGCGTTCCAGATACACGATGACCAGGTCATCGACGGCATCAAGGAGGTCTTGCAGATACTGAGCACCGGGACGGCGTCGAGGTGGACGTGGGCGCAATGGCTGAACGCAGCCGTCGACGACGAGACCGGCGCGCCATCGCCCTCAGCAATCGAGCAGCTGCGTGCCGGGCGCATCGACGATGTGCTTCTCGACGCACGCCACACCGCCTGGTCATGGAGTTCATGACAGGAAGCTACGACGTCAGTCATCGTCGGTAGTTAGGCGGCCCGTCGGGAAGCGATGGAGGAAGAAGCACGGCGTATCCCGATAACCGTCGAACGAGGTGAACGGGTGACGCGCACCAAGGAGAAGCGGGAGCATCGGCAGCCCCAACGAAAGTTCCCAGTCCGTTGCGTACGCCTCGTCATCAATTCAATCGCCGAGGAACTCGCGACGACGCCGGGTAACCCGGAACGCCGGTTCAGATAGAAACGACATCTGAACCTCACACAACCTGCGGAGTTGTCCGCAAGCGCGTTGCACAAAGCCCTCCCGATGCGTTCACGCCTTCGAACCCGCGAACGCGAGTGTGCCGCCAAGACCAATCATCATCGCGCCTCCGGTTCCCGAGAGGGTCGAGATCCTTCGAGGAGACCTGGCGAACCACGCCCGAGCCGTCCCCGCGGCGAGCGCCCAGATGCTGTCGAAGACGAGAGCGAGAGCCTGGAAGGCGAGGCCGAGGACCAGCAGCTGAGCCCATACGGGGCCAGCGGACGGCGCGACGAACTGCGGCAGCACGGCGACGAAGAACGCGATGGTCTTCGGGTTCGTGAGGCCGACGATGAACCCCTGACGCAGCAGCGTCCAGGACGACAGAGGTGCTCGGGCCGCCTCAGCGACGTGGTCGTTGCGGTGTCGAATGGCCTGGATGCCCAACCAGATCAGGTACAGGGCGCCGACGATTTTGATGACGGTGAAAGCGACAGACGACGCGGCGACAATCGCGCCGACGCCGAACGCCACCGCGATGACTGCGGGGATAGTCCCCAGACCGTTTCCCACAACGCTCAGCACGCCCGCGCGGCGCCCGTAGGCGATGGACCTACCAATGACGAACAGCACGCTTGGACCGGGAATCACGATGATGACCACCGAGGCGAGGGCGAACGCTAGGAGGTTTTCGATGGGGATCATGGACCTCAACCTACTCTGCAGGGTTGCACGTCACGTCCGCATGTTCGGCTCGGATGTGAGACGACATTGGATGCCTCCGGCGCATGCCTGAGCGGCCTGCCTCGACGAAGACGAACAGCGAGCACAGCAGGGTAACCACGCTCAGGGTCAGAGCAACTTGGATCAGCGTCATGAGCTGCGTCAATGCGCCCGCGATGAGTCCGGGGATTGCTGCGGCGCTGTAGGAGATGAGGTACACGGTCGCGAGGATCCCCGCCCGGTCCGACGGCCCGGCGCTCGTGAGCAGGCCCTGCACCGAACCGGAGAAGGCCGCTCCCCACCCCGCACCAGCGACAAGGCTTGCGATGAAGAACCAGACTGTCGCGCCTGTCGCCAAGGACACGACGACCCCGGCAACAGCGGCCAGGAATACGGCCATCCCCAAGCGCTGTTTCGTTGCGGCCGCAAGCTTGCCTGTGATGAAGCCACCCAGAGGGTTGAACACCATGATCGACGCGAACACCGCGGCGGCGACGAGCGAGTTGCTGGTTCCGAACGCGTCATCCGCGACGGCTGGGCCGAAGGCCTGGTAGAACGCACCCATGACCCACGTGCCGAGAATCACGGAGGACGCCGTCGGCAGTAGCTTGCGGGATGACAGCGGAACATGGATGTGAGGGCGAAGACTGCGCGTCACCCCCGGGGAGCGGGTCACCGTTTCCGGGCTGAGAGCCACGAGCAGGCCGGCGATGACCAAGAACCCGACGATGATGAAGTAGGTCAACTGCCGCGGGTTGGGCCCGAATTGCACTAGCGCGCCCGAGAGGAGGGCTCCTACCGGGAGCCCGAACATCGGCACGGTGCTCGTGATGACGTGACCCAGCCACGCGGGTTGTTCGGGGGCGGTGTCGACGATGTAGGCCGCGACCGCGCTGGACGCGAGTCCGCCGCCGAGTCCTTGCAGGGCCCGTCCGGCAATGAGGGGCGTCGCGTCGTGAACGTTCAACATCAGCATGCATCCGACGGCGGCGAGGGCGAGCGCGGAGAACGCCACCGGCTTACGACCGAGGTGGTCAGAGAGCCGCCCGAGGAACAGCAGCGCCACTGCGACAGCGACGAAGTAAGTTGCCGCGACGACCGCGAGCTGGCCAGTCTGGACGCCGTCTTCGAGTCGGTACGTCTCATAGAGGGAGACCGGGGATCCTGCGGCCGCGAAGACGACTCCAAGCGCGAGAGAGGCCGCGACGAAACCCAGTTGCCGCTTGCGGGCAGTGACGGGCGGTCGGGAAGTAGTCATGGTTCTGCTTTCTCACGGCGCACGGATCACCGCCCAGGGCATGGAGCCCTGGGCGGAACCGGCGTCGCTCAAGGGAAGATGACCCGACGAGCTCTGGCTCGACGGGTTCGCGGTTACTTACCGCTGAAGACGGGGAACTTGCTGTCCTCGCCGTAGTCCTGGAACTCGAGCGCCTGGAGCGTCGCCATGTCCGCATCCGTGATGACGAAGTCCAACTCGGCGTTGGAGCGCATGTGGTCGGGGTTAGCAGTTTTCGGCAGCGGAAGGAGGCCGAGCTGAAGTACGTAGCGGATGCACAGCTGCGGAACGCTCACTTCGTAGTTCGATGCCATTGCTTTGACATCGGTGTTGTCGAGGATCGCCCCGTGCGCGACAGGCGAGTACCCCTCGACGAGGATCCCCTTGCTCTGGCAGTAGGCAATCAGCTCGCTTGGCGTGCTTCCCACGTGGGTGAGCACCTGGTTCACGTGCGGCTCGACAGTGCCGCCCGAGAGGATGTTCTCCAGATCGTGCTGCTGAAAATTGGAGACGCCGATGGCGCGGAGCTTCCCCGCCCTATGTGCGTCCTCCATCGCTCGCCATGCCGCGAGGTTGCCCTCGTCGAAATTGCCGTTGCGGAATTCCTTCCAGGGCTGCGGGCTGTGGATGAGCAGCAGGTCAATGTAGTCGAGGCCCATCGTCTCGAGCGAGCCGTCGATTGCCGCGACCGCACCGTCGAAGTCCTTGATCTCCGCCGCCAGCTTCGTCGACACGAACAGGTCTTCACGACGTACGCTCGCTGTCCGGATGCCTTCACCCACACCGCGCTCGTTGCCGTATGCCTGAGCAGTGTCGATGTATCTATACCCGATGTCCACTGCGTCGCGAACCGCCTGGGCAGCCTTGTCGTCGGCGATGAACCAGGTGCCGAGCCCCAGCTTCGGGATCCGCACGTCGTTCGCCAGAACGTAGGCCTGCTCCAGCACGTGTGGCTGCTGGTCGTTGATGTTTGTCATGATGCTGCTCCTTCGTCTGTGCTCTCGGTCTCGCCGAGGACCCTCTTGGCCACGCCCATCGCGGACATGGCCTTCGGCCATCCGGCGTAGAACGCGAGATGAGTGACCGCTTCAATCAGCTCCGTGCGGGTCACGCCATTGTCGATGGCGCGGCTCATGTGGAAGGTCAGCTGTTCGAAGTTGCCGCCGGCGATGAGTGCGGCGACTGTGATGAGGCTTCGGTCCCGTGCCGCGAGTTCTTCCCGCGGCCAGACCTGCCCGAAGAGGACATCGTCGTTCAGGTCGATGAAGAACGGTGCGAGATCGCCGAAGTTGCGCTGGGCGCCAGACTGCTCGGCCATCAGTGCGCCTCCGAGTTCTCGCCGGGGCGGCGGTACTCGGTGTCGGTGACGTGTTCCAGCCACGTGGTCGTCGCGGCCGCATCATCGGCTTGGTCGAGAACGGCGAGGTGGGACATGAAGTCGTCAGGTGTCGCGCCGTGCCAGTGCTCTTCGCCGGGAGGGGTGTAGATGGTTTGACCGGGATGCGCCTCGATGATGGAGCCGTTTCGCGTCCCGAGCAGCGCGACGCCAGCCACGATGTGCAGAGTCTGACCGAGCATGTGGGAGTGCCATGCGGTGCGCGCACACGGCGAGAAGCGAACGAGGCTCGCCGTCGCACGCTGCCCATCCTCCTTGGGCGCGGCGATCCGATCCACCCAGACATCGCCCGTGAACTGTTCCGCGGGTGCTTTGGCCGAGGCCGCTTTCGGTTCGATTTTCATCGCCCCTGTCCTTTCCATCGACGATGGGTCGTGTCGGCCCATATCCATGTCAGCACTCCGGCCCCCGCTCTTCCAGGTTCTGCTGTGACCCGGCTCCCTATGTGTGGCTCTTACAGACCCGGGTTTTCGCAGGGCCTGTTTGATTGAAAGGCTCGAACCTATCCTGAGAGCATGTCCCCTCCGCAGAGCGCCAAGAGCATCGAAGTCCGGGACTTCCTCGTCAGTCGCCGGGGCAAGATCACCCCTGAGATGGCGGGCCTGCCGCTGTACGGGGGAAATCGGCGAGTACCCGGTCTCCGCCGCGAAGAAGTCGCGATGCTCGCAGGTCTTTCCGTGGACTACTACACACGGTTGGAGAAGGGGAACCTCTCAGGGGCGTCCGAGAGCGTCCTTGACGCCATCTGCGAGGCGCTGCAGCTCGACGACGCCGAGCGCGTCTACCTCTTCAACCTTGCCCGCGACGCCCACGCCGCCAATCCCGGCGCCCGCCGCCGACATGCGGCGCGACCGGTGAAGCTGAACGTGCGACCCGGCGTCCAACAGGTCCTGGACGGGATGACGCAGACACCGGCGTTCGTTCGGAATGGTCGCCTGGACATCGTCGCGACGAACCTGCTCGGACGCGCCCTGTACGCGCCCCTCTTCGACAGCCCGACGCGGTCGAGCTCCAAGGCTCTGCCGAACATGGCGAGGTTTCGATTCCTCGACCCGGCCGCCCACGACTTCTACCCTGACTTCGACTCGTCCGCAGGTAGCAATGTGCAGCTTCTTCGCTTAGAAGGCGCACGCAACCCTCACGACAAGGGCTTCACCGACCTCATCGGCGAGCTCTGTACTCGAAGCGACGACTTCCGGACCCGCTGGGCAATGCACGACGTCCAGCTACATCTCTCCGGCACGAAGCACTTCAATCATCCCGTCGTCGGAGACCTCCGTCTGCACTTCGAATCCTTCGACCTTCCGGCCGACCAGGGACTCACGCTCACCGCACTCAGTGCTCCCGCGGACACTGCGGCAGCCGAACAGCTCGCACTCCTCGCTAGCTGGGCTCTGAGCGAGGGCCTCGCGCCAGGGGCCGAACCCTCCGAGCGGGTAACGCTCAGCGATTGACAGCCGTCCGAGATTCAAGCAGCGATCAAATGCGGCTATGCGGGCGAAAACCGGAGAGTTGGTCACGATCCCTACATCGCTGCCTGTGCGCCAGGTTTCCTGCGATATGCCACAGGAACGCTGGGGCTTCCGGCTGTCAGGGCGCGGTGGTGATCTCAGCAGGCTCGAGGACTTCGTCGATGAGCATGATGCCGCCGGTGGAGCTGGCGGTGTGCATGAGGTCTTCGATCCACCGGACGTTGATCTTCGGGAGTTCTGGTTCGTCGAAGATGAACCGGAGTGGGATGAACGGGTGGATCCAGATCGTGGAGCGCCCACCGGGCTGTCCATCGGGGTGCTTCCAGGAGAGAGTGAAGGACTCGTTGCGGCGGAGTTTGGTCGCGATGACGATCTTCAGGTGTGCGAGCGCCCGATCTTCGACATAGATGGGGTCCTGGCTGGGACCGTAGACCAGTGTGGCCATGTCGCCACCCTACTGATGCGCGACGAAGGTGGAGTGGCGCGACGTCACGAAACAGTGGAGAGTGGCGGTACTCCCCACAGAGCAGTCATCTTGGTTGCGCCTCTTGGCACGGGTTCCCGTGGAGACAGAGGAAGGAGCCCATCATGGGCAAGTTCATCTACGAGGGCGGACCCAAGGTCGAGATCGAAGACCGCGCCCTCACGCATATTCAGCTTGTCATCACCGCGAAACTTCGCCGCGGCGAACCGTTCGGGTTCACCTGGCGGGACGACGCCAGCCTCGGCGGTGGACGCACAACGGTGTGGATCCATGCCGGCTCGTCGATTGTGTTCAAGTATCACGGCAGCCGCCAGCCAAACATCAACCGGGCATGGGTCGACGCGCTCGCGTTCACGGCGAACTCGCCCTCGGGCCTGTATCTGGCTCCGGAGCCTGCGGAGGGCACGAAGATCGACAACGAGCTGGCGACTGCCACCGGCTGACGATACGCGCAACCCCCTCCTGAGACCGGGACGGAGTCGTCGTACACTCGCCTTCGTGCACGCTCGTCGAATCCTGCAAACCGAAGCCGTCATCGGCAGCACCTCCGTCGTGCTCGCCCGAGCGGAGGATCGCCAGACGTTGCGCCAACAGGTCGAAGAAGCCGCGGCAACCACCGGACGCTTCATCGACATCGACGCCGCCGACGGCAGCGAAGTGAACGTCTTCGTCACCCCAACCACGCACGTGTCTTTTCACACACGAACAGTCACTCCGGACGAAACGAGCGGCGGCATGGTGCTATCCCCCGGCGGAAACTGGGACTTGCTCTGACCACACCGCGGAGGACCCCACTGCTTGGCGAGCACCATGCCATTCGTCGCTGACGTCGCTCCGGTGGCTCACGAACGACCACGGACGGAAACTGCGGTCACGCGTCGCGCCGACGCTGACTCAGCCTTGCAGTAGCAGACTAGGCTCTGCGACGAAACTACGTCCAACTAGTCGAAGGGCCCCGCAGCGATGACCGATGCATCCGACGCCGAACTCAGCACGGCCGATCTCGTCGACAAGTACGGCTCCGACATCCAATCGTGTGACGTGCAGTTCCAAGACCTCGGTGGCCGCACCCGTTTCTCCGGAGGCATCGCCACCTTCCGCTCCCCCGCGGACAATCTCATCGTGAAGGACATCGTGTCTGAGCCCGGCGACGGCCGTGTGCTCGTCATCGACGCCGGAGGGTCGCTTCATGGAGCCATGGTTGGCGACAACATGGCCGCTCGCGCCCACAGCAACGGTTGGGCCGGACTCGTCATCAACGGCGTCATCCGCGACCGTGTAGCTCTCGCCAAACTGCCCATCGGCATCAAAGCCCTCGGCAGCAACCCTCGGCGGTCCGCAAAGGCCGGTGAAGGCGAGCGCGACGTTGACGTGTCGTTCGGCACGACGACGTTCCACCCAGGCGACTACCTTGTCGCCGACGAGGACGGCATCGTCGTACTACCTGGCTGATCTTTCCCGAGCCAATAGACGTGGTCGGCGTTCACAAGCACTGCGTCGAGGAGAGCCGAGTCCTCCTTGGCCCACTCGAGCGAGTGGTGCGCTTCCGGGACAAGCACAGCGAGGTGTAAGCACAGCAGTGCGATGACGGTCGCGGCCGGAGCGCCTGTGGACAGCGATCTGCTGCGGTCCACGAGCCCACCGACAGCGATGATGTCCGCGATGCGGGGATCGTGGCACAACGCCTCCGGAACACGCAGGTCATGGGTGACCAACGTGATTCCGAAAGCGCGCGGACAAACGTCGAGCAGTGCAGCGACATCGACGCCGGCGCTGCAGAAGACGACAGCGCCGGGGCCGAGGTGCTCCGCCATCCCGGAGTAGTCCGCGCTCGTCGTCGGCAGTGGAGGCGGCACGCAGGTGACACCGCCCGCGATGATTCGCAGGAGGCCCTCCTGCTGGAGGCGCAGGGCATCACGGCGCACAGTCATCGCTGACACCCCGAACGACGTCGCAAGCTCGTGAAACGACGCGTACTCATGGGCCTTCAGCACACCCATCAGCGCTCGCTGCCGCTGTGCCTTGAGCACGGCACTCCCCTCGCGTCGAAAACACCGCTGTTGCGGACGCACCTCGTCGTTTACACTAGAGGTCAACCTATCAACCAATGCTGCGATGGCGTAAGCGAGGAGAAACCAATGACGGGTACCAAGATCAGCGCAGAGAAGCTGACCGACTTCGGCACTGAGGTGCTCAAGACTTTCGGCGTGCCGGACGAAGACGCGCTTCTTGTCGCCGACTCGCTCGTCGTCGCCGAGCGGTGGGGGCACCCCTCCCACGGCATGCTTCGGCTCCCCTGGTACGTGGAGCGTCTGCGCACCGGCATGATTACCCCGGTCACCGAGGTCACCATCCTCGAGGACCGCGGCGCGCTCGTGTCCGCAGACGGAAACTCCGGCGTCGGCCAGGTCGTCACCGACCGAATCATGCAGCTCGCGGTCGACCGCGCGAAGGTCCACGGCATCGGCGCAGTCGGCGTTCGCAACTCCAACCACTTCGGCACCGCCGCGTACTTCACGCGCCGCGCCGTCGCGCAGGGCTGCGCAGCCATCCTCACCACCAACGGCTCCCCCGCGATGGCTCCGTGGGGCGGCCTGGACAAGGCCATCGGTGCGAACCCCTGGTCGTTCGCGGCACCGGACGGCAACGGCGATGCAGCAGTCGTAGACATCGCGAACACCGGTGTCGCTCGCGGCAAGATCTACGCCGCCGAGGAGAAGGGCATCGAGATCCCCTCCGGTTGGGCGCTGGACAAGCATGGCAACCCCACTACCGACCCGTCCGCAGCTCTCGATAACGGCGTTGTCCTTCCGATGGCGGGTCACAAGGGCTACGCGATCTCGTTCATGATGGACGTGTTCTCCGGCGTGCTCACTGGCAGCCAGTACGGCAAGTCCGTCGCTGGTCCGTGGCAGCCCGACCAGCCCTCCGGCGCCGGCCACTTCGCCATCGCCATCGACATCACGGCGTTCCAGCCGCTGGCTGAATTCGACACCCGCATGCAGGACCTCATCGGACAGGTGAAGGAGTCTCGCACGATCCCCGGAGTAGACGAGATCTACTACCCGGGTGAAATCGAGAACAAGAACATCGCGAAACGTGACGAGATCGAGCTGCCGCCGACCTCCGTAGAGCACCTCGTCAAGCTCGCGAACGAGACCGGCGTCGCTGCGACGTTCTGAAAGCAAGGCTCAGTTTGTACACAGTCATCGTCACCCTCGACGTCCATCCGGACAAGATCGACGAGTTCATCGACGCCATTGCCGTGAACAGTAAGGCATCGCTCGAGAACGAGCCCGGCTGCCTTCGCTTCGATGTCCACCGCTCGACCGAGCGCGACAACCGGTTCTACCTCTACGAGGTCTACCGGGATGAAGAAGCCTTCACGCTCGAACACCGCGCCGCACCGCACTATGCCGTCTGGCGTGCAGCGTCTGCGCAGTTCGTCGAGAACGGATCGCACACCAATCAGTTCGGCGAGCCACTGTTTCCGGATCGGATCCCGGAGGCCGTGGCCCTCGCAAGCTGAGAGCCGACGTCGCCTGCCGCTTACCCCTCGACAGCGAGGGTGAGGCGGTAGGCGACGTTTTCCATGTGCGCGGACATCGCGTCACGCGCCGCCTGCTCGTCGCCCTCTCGCACGGCGTCGTACACGCGCTTGTGCTCGAGGTACTTCTGGTCACTGTCGTGGCTGGAGGCCTGATTGTGGCGCACCGACGTGCTGAGCAGCGCACGGAGGCGGTGTAGGTAGTCCGAGAGGGTCTCACTGTGCGCGGCATCCGCCAGTCGCAGGTGGAAGGCCACGTCGTAGTCGAGCCACTTCACCGGGTCGTCACGGTTCGCTTCCATACCTTCGAGCTCGACCTCGAGGGCTGCGAGGTCCTCGTCGGTGCGGCGCTGGGCGGCGAGACCTGCCAGCCCCACTTCCACGACCCGTCGCGCGTCCATTAGGCCGGAAGACGACTGCTGGTCGAGGAGCAGGCCCCACTCAAGTACCTGCGGCAGGAGCGCGGAGGAGGCGTTGCGAAGGTAGGTGCCATCCCCCTGGCGGATCTCGAGCAACCCGAGAAGACTCAGAGACTTCAGCGCTTCTCGCACGGCGGAGCGTCCGACGCCGAACGTCTCAGCGAGGATGCGCTCAGACGGCAACCGGTCGCCGACCGAGATCTGGTCCGACCGAAGGAGGTAGTCCATCAACTGCCGGGTGACGAGCAGCGCCGGGTGCGCGCGCTCCACCCGCTCTACCCTGTGCAAATCGGTAACCACTGATCCTCCTCGGTCCGGACACTCAGTTTAGAGCCGCCCACCCCCAATTATGCGACATTGGTGCAGTGGTTGATAGGTTGACCAATTTGGATTCCGGGTTTACAGTGGCTAAGTCCCATCCCCGCAACGATGCAGAAAGCCGAATCATGTCGACGAAGACCAACTCGTCGGGAGCCGTGTCAACAGCCGTTCCCCGCAAGAAGAAGCCACTCCTGGCCCAGCTCTGGGTATGGGTCATCATCGGACTGCTGGCCGGCGTCGTTGTCGGTATCGCAGCACCGGAGTTCGCCATCGGCCTTGCGCCGCTCGGCACCGCGTTCGTCAGCGTGATGAAGATGATTGTCGCGCCCGTGATCCTCTGCGCCGTTGTCGGCGGCATTCAGGCGGTCGACAGCATCGGCAGCGCAGGCCGCCTCGGGGCCAAGGCGCTCGGTTACTTCATCACCGTCACGCTGTTCCTGATGATTGTGGGCCTGTTCGCCGGGCACCTGTTCAAGCCGGGCGAGGGCATGAACATCGACCCGTCCACGCTCGCCACGGACAGCCTGCCGGAGAACGTCACCCAGCACGCCGACGGGTGGGGCTTCGTACTCCACGTCATCCCCACGACACTCTTCAGCGCCTTCACCGGCGACGACATCCTCGCGATCCTCATCGTTTCGCTGCTCATCGGATTCGCCATCAAGGCCGTCGGTGAGCCGGCTGCGGGCATCGCGCGCGGGCTTGAGAACTTCTCGAAGATCGTCTTCAAGATCGTGCACTGGGTCCTCTGGATCTCCCCTCTTGGCGCGTTCGGCGCCATCGCCGCGACGGTCGGCAAGTACGGCGGCGAGTCGCTCGCGAACCTCGGCGCCCTCGTCCTGTGGTTCACAGTGACTGCCATCATCGTCATCGTCGTCCTCTTCGGCGCCATCACCGCATTCACCGGCCTCAACCTCTTCAAGCTCATCCGCTACCTCAAGGACGAAGTTTTCATCGGTCTGGCAACGGTCTCGGGCGAGGCTGTGCTCCCGTCGATGATGGAGAAGCTCGAATACCTCGGAGTGCGCCGCGACGTGGTCCGTCTCGTGCTCCCCGCCGGCTACTCGTTCAACCTCGACGGCACCGCCCTCTACATCACGATGGCAATCCTGTTCATGGCTCAGGCGACGAACACCGACCTGTCGGTCGGCACGCAGATCGGAATGATCCTGCTGCTCCTGCTCATCAGTAAGGGGTCGGCCGGTGTCCCCGGCGGTGTGCTGATTGTCCTCGCGAGCACCATGGGCGGCATCGTGCCGATCCCGCTGGCTGCCCTGTCCCTTATCGTTGGCGTTGACCGCCTCATGAGCGAGAGCCGGACGACCATCACGATCCTCGGAAACGCTGTCGCCGTGCTCGTCATCGGAAAGTGGGAGAAGGCCATCGACATGGACCGTGCCCGCGCCATCCTCGACAAGAAGCCGGTTCCAGCCCTGTGAGCACCATCGCGTACGTCGGGAGCTACACAACGACGAGAAGACGGGGACTCGGTCGCGGCATCGAAGTCTTCCTGGTGGAAGACGGGACGTGGCGACGCATCCAGAGCGTCCCCGCCGTGAATCCCTCGTGGTTGTTGGTCAACCGGGCCGGGACGCTGCTGTACGCAGCGCACGGTGACGGAACGACCGTCTCGACGTACGCGATTGCCACAGACGGAACCCTGACGGAACTCGGCGAGACCGACAGCGGAGGCTTCAACGGAGTCTCGCTCCTGGAGTCACCCGACTCGCGGTGGCTGTGGGTGGTCAACCACGTCAGCGGCACCCTCACCACGTTGGCACTCGATGAGGCCGGAGTGCCCGCCCGTATCAGCGCTGTGACCGCAGTTTCCGGCAAGCGCGGTCCGGACCGTGAGGAGCAGCCTGCTCCCCGTCCGCACCACCTGGTGCTGTCACGCGATGGTCTCTATGCGTATGTTCCCGACAAGGGACTGGATGTCATCCACCAGTTCTCCATCGACACGGACACGGGCGCCTTCGTACCTCTTAACCCTCCACACGCGAAGGCCCGCCGCGCGGCCGGCCCGCGTCACGCCGTCCTGGATTCGACCGGCTCCATGCTTCTTGTGGTCAACGAGATCGATTCCACCATCACCGATTACGAGATCGCCGCGGACGGGACCCTCGCTCCCCTGCGCTGGACGCCCACCACCCCGAGCTCGTTCTTCGGTCACACGATGGCGGCGGAGATTGTTCACGACCCGTTCCGCCCGGTCGTCGCCGTCTCCAACCGCGGTCACGACAGCGTCGCCATCTTCGTGCACTCCAAGCACGAGACTCGTCGCCTCTGCGACGTGCCGACCGGTGGCCTCACCCCGCGTTTCATGGCCATCGGACCCGACGGGTATCTCTACGTCGCCAACCAGGATGCGCATTCGATTGTGCGTCTCGATTTCAGCGAACCGAGCACTCCTCTCGCCGCCGAGCCCGTCGTCGCCATCGGGTCGCCCTCGAGCATTGTGTGGGTCGAGACGGCCTAACGCTCAGCCCGCTGGTCGCAAATACTCGGAGAGGATTAGCGGAATCACACCGCCGCTTTCCAGCTGACGCCGCTCCAGATCTGTCTCCACCGCCACGGGCAGTTTGTACGTCGAGTCGGATGCGCTGTGGAGCGTCACTGAGACGTGCCCGCGGACGGCCACCGTCGCTGCGTTGACCGTGACAGTGGCGTCAGCGTCGATTCCCTGGAACTGCGGCCATGCCTCGTCCGAGATGAGGACCGGCAGGATGCCCATGCCGATGAGGTTCGTGCGGTGAATCCGCTCGAAGCTCCGCGCGAGGACGGCGCGGACGCCCAGGAGCCGCTGCGCTTTTGCTGCCCAGTCCCGCGAGGACCCCATGCCGTAGCGTTCACCGGCGATGACGATGACGGGCACGTTCTCGTCGCGGTAGCGGTCGGCGAGGGCGTGGAGGGGCATCACGTCGCCTGAGGGCTGATGGATGCCGTGGCCTGTCGGGGCATTCGGGGCGATGGCGGACCGGACATTGCGGTTGAAGTAGGCGCCGCGCATCATCACCTCCCAGTTGCCGCGTCGGGACGCGAAGACGTTCAGGTCGTCGCGGTCATCGCCGCGGTCGACCAGGAAGTCGGCGACGAAGCTGTCGCGAGGGATCGCGCTTGCCGGGGAGATGTGGTCGGTAGTGATGTCGTCGCCGAGGACGAGTAGCGGCCGTGCGGTGAACTCTCCGAGCAGTGAGCCCGCAGCCTCTGCGGCGAAGGGCGGGGGCCTGAGGATGGTCGAGGCCGGGTCCCACGGGTACTGGGGTCCCGCCGGCGCGTCCAGGGCAGCCCATAGGGGGCTGGCTGAGGCGATGGAGAAGTCGTGGCGGAAGTCGTCGGCGGCCACCGACTCGGCGACGAGACGGTCGATCTCGTCGTCTGCAGGCCAGAGGTCCGCGAGGTGGACGGCGGTCCCGTCCGCTCTCGTTTGCACCGGGTCGTGCGCGAGGTCGATTGACGCGTCTCCTGCGAGCGCCATCGCGACGACGAGGGGCGGTGACATGATGAACCCGAGGGAGATCTCGGGGTGAACGCGACCGGGGAAGTTCCTGTTGCCCGAGAGAATAGCGACCGGCTCTGATTCGCCAGCATCGCGAGCCTGGATGACCTCTGGCGTGAGCGGTCCGGGATTACCGATGCACGTCGCACACCCGTAGCCGACAATGTCGAACCCGAGCACGGACAAGTCGTCCAGGAGACCACCACGTTGCAGGTAGCTCGCCGCGGCCGGGGATCCGGGCGACAGCGACGTCTTCGTCCCCTGCGGCACCCGAAGTCCGAGAGCTCGAGCTCGGCGGGCGAGCAGCCCGGCGGCGACAAGCAGACGAGGATCGGTCGTGTTCGTGCAGCTCGTGATTGCCGCGAGAGCGACAGGGTGCGCGGGTAGCGCCGAGTGGGCGTGCTGGTGCGGGGGCCGCGGTTCATGGGCAAGGACCTCAGGGATGCGAGACAGCGGGAGAAGGTCTTGCGGGCGCCTGGGCCCCGCTGCGTACGGGCGGATGTCGGACAGGTCGATGTCGACGGTTCGAGTGAAACGAGGGCTCTCGTCGGGATCGAACCAGAGCCCGTTGGCTGTCGCGTAGCCTTCGACGCGGCCGACCGTGTCGTCTGTTCTGCCGGTTGCCCTCAGGTAGTCGAGAGTGTGGTCATCGATAGGGAAGAACCCGGTGGTCGCGCCATACTCGGGCGCCATGTTGGCCACGACCCCGCGGTCGCCGACGGTGAGAGTGGCGACGCCTGGTCCGAAGAACTCGACGAACTCTCCAGTCACTCCCACATCACGCAGTCGTTGGGTGACGACCAACGCGAAGTCCGTGGCCATCGCGCCGCCGCCGAGCCTGCCGGTGAGACGCACCCCGACGACGTCCGGGAGACGCAGCGTGGTCGGCATCCCGAACATGATGGTCTCCGCTTCCAGGCCGCCAATACCCCAGCCGAGAACTCCGAGTCCGTTAATCATCGGAGTGTGGCTGTCGGTGCCCAGCATGTGGTCGGGCATCGTCCACGTCGTGCCGTCGCGCTCCTCTGTCGTGACGACGGTCGCAAGCTGCTCGAGATTGATGGTGTGCATGATGCCTGTGCCCGGCGGGTTGACGTGCACGCCGTCCAGTGCACTCGACGCCCATTTCAGGAAGGAGTAGCGCTCACGGTTGCGTCGCATCTCGAACCGTACGTTTCGCACCGGGGCATCCGCGCGGCCGAACTCTTCGACGGCGAGCGAGTGGTCGACCGAAATCTCGATGGGCAGTGTCGGGCTGAGTTCCGCTGGGTCCACCCCGTGCCGGGCAAGAACGTCGCGCATCGCCGCGACATCGACGAGCGCGGGGGTGCTCGTCGTGTCGTGCATGAGCAGGCGCTGGGGCAGGAACGGCACCTCCGCCTCGCTCGTTCCGCTCTCCAACCAGGCTCGTACTTCCCGGACGACGTCATCTGCCTGAGCCGCACCGCCAGTCCGCACGACGTTCTCGATGAGGTGTCGGAGAACGTGCGGGGTCCGGGCGAGGTCGATTCCCAGGATCCCGGGCAGGTCGACAACCGTCGTCCCATTCCAGGTGGTGAGGTACGAGTGCGACATGGGCGGCGTCATCGCCTTTCAGTATTGCTCAGGGTCAACGTGGGCGCAGCGCGCTCGCTTGGGCGTCGGTGAGCGGGCGGGTGGAATGGCCCTGCAGGAGCAGGTGGAGCTTCGCCGTCTCCTCCAGCTCCTCGAGTGCGTCCATTGCTGCCGAGAGCGAGGCTCCTGCCACGACGGGGCCATGGTTGCTCAAGAGCAGGGCGTGGTGGGTGCGGGCTGTCTCCTCCGCGAGCGGACCGAGAGCATCGTCTCCCGGTGCGTGGAACGGCAGCAGTGGGAGTCGGCCGATCCTCATCGCGAAGTACGCGGTGAGCGGCGGGAGCGCATCGGACGGGTCGGGAACGTCCATGCAGGAGACCGCTGCCGAGTAGGTGGAGTGCGTGTGGACGACGGCGTTCGCGGATGGCCGCGCGCGGTACATCGCGGCATGCAGGAACGCTTCCTTCGACGGCTTCGCGCCGGCCGTGTGCTGGCCCGCGGCGTCGATGACCGACAAATCCTCCGGGAGGACCGTGCCGAGGCTGCTCCCCGTCGGGGTGACGAAGATCTGCTCTCCGACCCGCACACTGAGGTTGCCCGTGCTGCCGTGAGTGAGCCCGCGGGTGAACAAGGACCGTGCGGCGGCGACGATCTCGTCGCGGGCCTGGGCCTCGCTCATGCCGCGGCCGTCTCGACGGCGCGGGTCAGCAGCTGCGGATCTCCGAAATTCCCGGACTTGAGCAGCAGCGCGACCTGACGTTCTCCTGCCGTGTAGATCCACGGCACACCGGGCGCTGCCTCTTCGCCGATGAGTCCCCCTTCCACGCTCAGCGCGGTGACCACAGCGCCGGATGTCTCGCCGCCGGCGATGACGAGTCTCTGCACCCCGCGCTCGACGAGACCCTCAGCGATGATCCCCATCGCCGTCTCGAGGATCTCGCTGGCACGTTCGGTTCCGAGAATCTCTTGCGTCTGCCGCAGCTGCTCGGGCGGGAGCGACGAGTAGATGAGTGGAGCGCTTCCCGAGTCGAGCCCATCGACCCACGCGAGGGCGTTCTTCGCCAGCGAGTCGGAGTCAGGGTCCGCGAGGGCATCGAGCTGATACGTCGGGTGCGTTGCCCGCATGTTCTCGATCTGCTCCAGCGTCCGTGCCGAGCAGCTGCCGGCGAGGGCAGCGGCCGGGACAGCACCGAGAGGGTCGGCGTCATGCGCTGCGCCGGTGAGACCGTGGCGGCGGGCGTACGCGGCTCCGAGACCGCCGGCCATTCCCGCAGCACCCGTCACGAGGACGTCATCAGCCACTGCTTCACCGATGACGGTCAGGTCATACGCTGTGATGGCGTCGACGACGACGAACCGCTCTCCACGCCCCTCGGCGTCGGCGAGGAGTGTGGCGACGCGGTCACTCCCCTGTTGCACGTCCCGGTGGTCGATGAGAGAGACGTTGAATTGCGTCTGAGCATCGAGCACCCGGGGAATGTAGGAGTCCGTCATCGGCGTCAGCGGGTGGTGACGCATGTGCGAGTCCGACAGCAGCAGCTTGTCGACGAACAGATGGCCCATGTACTGCGACCGCAGGTGCACGGGGCTGCTCGGCACGAACACGGCGCGCGGTGCGTCGAGCAGGTCCGTGAGAGCGTCGGCCACCGGGCCGATGTTGCCTTCGGGCCGGGAGTCGAAGGTGGAGCAGTACTTGAAGAAGATCTGCTCCGCGCCGTGGGCCCGAAGCCACTCCACGGACTCGACCGACTGGCGCACCGCCTCTGCCGGTTCGATGGTCCGACTCTTCAGAGCGATGATGGCCACGTCGTGTTCAGGAAGTTCGGCGTCGTTCGGCCCGTTGAAGAGCACGACCGCGCGGAGGCCGGCTCTGCGGAACGCGACGGCGATGTCTGTGGCCCCGGTAAAGTCATCAGCGATTGCGCCAATCATCGGGCGTCTCCAATCCTGCGGCGCAGTTCAGCGACCGCATACTGCGGACCTGCCAGCACAGGCAGGGAAAGGTGTTCTGCGGCACCGGCCGTGGCGGGCGACAGCGAATATTGCGCGAGCACGACAGCGTCGAACCCGTCGCCGGATGCGTTCACCGCATCGATGATGCGCGCGGTGAGTGCGTCCACGTCTCCGGACCGTGCGGCCTCTGCAGCACCGTCCGCGACGACCCCGACGATCTCCGGTCGGTCACCTACGACCTCGCGGAGACGCTCCACGGAGTCAGCAAGCGGTCCCGGTGCGTTGGAGACGACGGCCACTCGGGCGAACCCAGAGTCGCGGACTGCCTCGAACAGGGCGTCATCCGGCCCGTAGATAGGAAGCGTCGCCTGCTCGGCAACACGGTGCGCCACGGGGCCATACATCGAACAGGTGAGGAGGATGCCGTCGGCTCCTTCCGTGCGGGCGTGGTCGATGAGGCGGAGCATGCGACCGGCAAGCTCCTCGGTCACGCCTCCCTGGTCTGAGGCTTCCTGCAGGAGGCGGTCGTCGAGGATGTTCCAGGTGGTGGCGCCGCTGTACTCGGATGCGAAAGCCTCCTGCACCGGCGGGATGGCTGCGGGCACGGCGCTGATGAGTGCGATGAGCGGGCTATTGGTAGTCACGTTCGGGCCTTCGTGGTGCAGGTAGTCAGTGGGAGGTGATGGTGTCGACGACGGCGTCGGTGAACGCGGATGTCGATGCGTCTCCGCCGAGGTCTCTGGTGGAGACTCCGGCGGCGACGGTCGTGTCGATGGCCGTCTCGATGATGGCCGCGGCGTGCGCGAGCGTCGGGTCATCGTGGCGGGTAGCCAGCCAGCGCAGAAGCATCGCTGAGGACAGGATCATCGCGATGGGGTTGGCGATGTCGCGACCTGCGATGTCCGGAGCGCTTCCGTGCGACGCCTGAGCCATCGCATGATCCGCGGAGGAATTGATGGAGGGCGCGATGCCCAAGGAACCAGCCACTTCCCCGGCAAGGTCGGAGAGGATATCCCCGAACATGTTCTCCGTCACGATGACGTCGAACAGGTTCGCGCGACGCACGAGGTGAACGGTCGCCGCGTCGATGTGGAAGTCGTTCACGGTGACGTTGGGATACTCGGTAGCCACCTCGCGGCAGACGTCGCGGAAGAGGCCGGTGGTCAGCTTCAGCACGTTGGCCTTGTGCACGATGGTGACGCGCTTGTCGCGGATAGAGGCGAGTCGGAACGCTTCGCGGGCGATGCGCTCCGTGGCCTTGCGCGTGATGATCCCGTGCATGATTGCCACGTCCGGCGTCGGCATCATTTCGCCGGTACCGGCGAAGGTGTTGCGGTCCGCGTAGAACCCTTCGGTGTTCTCGCGGACGATGACGAGGTCGGTGCCCTCCACGATGGCGTTGCCGCCCTGGAACGCTTTGGCGGGCCGGATGTTCGCGAACAGGTCGAAGTGCTTCCGGATCGTTCCGGACGGATTCAGCTGCGACCTGTGGGGCTCGGGATAAGACGCGCTGTCGTGCGGGCCGAGGATCCAGCCATCGACATCTGCGAGCGCATCGAGCGTCTCCTCCGGTACAGCCGTGCCGTGCGAGTCGATGGCAGTCCGGCCCAGCGGGAGGGCCGTCCACGCAATGGGCTCAGCACCGGCCGCCGCGACTGCCGCATCGACGACGCGCACAGCCGCAGGGACGATCTCGGGACCAATGCCGTCGCCGTGCATCGCCGCTAGCCGGAATGTCTTATTGCCCATGGGTGGTCCTATCTGTCCCGCCGCTCGTGCGCGCGGACCGTCTCGTCATCGAGGAATCAGGTGGCTGAATCCATCATCACCCCGAGAGATCAACCAGTCAACCTTTAGCCCACCGGGTGACCCAGCAGGAAAGGTTGACAGGTTGCACTGCTTCGGTCATAGTAGTCGAAACCCCGGACCGTAGCCCGGTCTCAATGGAGAGGAAAGTGCAATGTTGCCCTATGACCCGCGTCGGAGCGAAGCCGCATGACGAGCCTCGTAGAGCGACCCGAGAAGGTCGCCCCGTCCTCGTCTGAGGCCGAACACCGGTCCCCTCGTTACTTCCGCGTTCTCGGCATCGGACGCGAGAACGTCGTCTTCTGGCTCATCATCATCGTGCTGGCGGTGTTCGTTCTCGCCCCCGTCATCCCGACGCTCTACCAGGCGCTGACGGACCGGCCTCTGTACGAGAGCGGAGGAGTCTTCACGCTCGATAACTTCGTCAGACTGTTCACCGAGGCCGACTTCGGCACAGTCATCCTGAATACGGCGTTGTTCGCAGGCCTGACCACGGTCCTGACACTGCTCATCGCAGTGCCCATGGCCATCGTCGTGGTGCGGACGAACATCCCCGGCCGCCGTTTCTTCGGCGTCAGCATGCAGTGGCCGTTCTTCATCTCATCGCTGATCCTCGGCTTCGGCTGGATCACGATGTACGGCCCCGCCGGCTTCGTCAGCGTCGTCGCCAGCAACTGGTTCGGCTCCGTCCCGTGGGACCTCTACACGATTCCGGGCATGGCTCTCACCGAGGCCGTCGCGCTCGCCCCGATTGCCTACGTCTTCTGCGCGAACGCGCTGCGCAACTCTGACGCGAGCCTTGAGGCTGCGGCCCAGACTGTGGGCGCGGGCCCGTTCCGCATCCTGCGTTCGGTCGTCATCCCGATGCTCCGTCCGCCCATCGTCTACAGCTCGATCCTCGTCGCCTCGATGTCGATTGAGACGCTGTCAATCCCGCTGCTCTACGGTCAGCCTGTCGGGATCACCGTGTTCGCCACGTTCCTCTACAAGAACGGCCTGCAGTCCATCAACCCGGACTACGGCGTGCTGGGCGCAGCATCGGCGTTCATCCTCCTCGTCACCGTTCTGCTGGTCGCGATCCAGGCGAAGCTGCTGAAGGACGCCAAGCGCTTCGTCTCGGTGCGAGGTAAGGCCACGCGGCCCCGCCTGCTGGACCTCGGCTGGATCAAGTGGATCGCCATCGCTTTCATCACGATCTATCTGGTGTTCGGTGCCCTGATCCCGCTCGGCGGTCTGGTCTTCCGGTCCTTCACCATGTTCTTCACACCGTTGGCGAACCCGTTCAACGCGCTGACCATGGCGAACTACTCGCGAATCTTCGAATATCCGGTGTACATCGCCTCAATCCGGAACAGCCTCATCGTCGCCGCGGTCGGCGCTGTCGTCATCAGCATCATCGCGACCGTCGCGGTCCTCGTCGCTCGGCGTTCCACCTTCCGGCTGCGCAAGCTCATCGAGTACTTGGCCCTCGCCCCGCAGGCGATGCCCGGCCTCATCATCGGTCTCGGTCTGTTCTGGGCTATCGCTCTTCTCCCGTTCGGAATGAACGCGTTCATCCAGGGCACCCTGACCGCACTCATCATCGGTTTCGGTCTCCGAGCCCTGCCGAGCGCTTTCGGGTCGATCTCTCCAGCGGTCATGCAGATCGGCGAGGAGCTCGACAACGCAGCCCGGGTATCCGGAGCGGACTGGGTGATGACGTTCCTTCGGATCATCCGCAAACTCATCACTCCGGCTTTCGTCGCGGCGATGATCCTCGTCTTCGTGACGATGCTCAAGGAATACTCCCCCGCGATCTTCCTCGGATCTGCACAGTCCAACATCATCGGCACGACCATGCTCGAGCTCTGGGTTCAGGGCAACACCGGATCGGTCGCCTCACTCGCCACGATCCAGATCATCATCACAGCAGTGTTCGTCGGCGTCGCCGGCCTGCTCACGAAGGGAAAGAAAGAATATGCCTGACGTCGTCATCTCCGACCTGCGCAAGGAGTTCAACGGCACCAAGGTGCTGCACGGAATCGACATCCACATCAAGGACGGCGAGTTCTTCACCCTGCTCGGACCGTCCGGATGCGGTAAGTCCACGACCCTCTCATGCCTTGCCGGCCTCGAGAAGCCCACCAGCGGCAGCATCTCCGTCGGCGATGTCGTGTTCGTCTCCGACCGGATCTTCGTCCCGCCGGAGGAGCGCAACCTCGGCATGGTGTTCCAGAGCTACGCGCTGTGGCCGCACATGAACCTCGAGCAGAACCTCGCGGTGCCCCTGAACATCCGCAAGGTTCCGAAGGCCACACAGAAGGAGCTCATCGCGGACGCACTGGAGAAGGTCGGCCTCGGCCACCTGTCCAAGCGCTACCCGCACCAGCTGTCCGGTGGTCAGCAGCAGCGTGTCGCTCTGGCTCGCGCTCTCGTCTACTCCCCTCGCGTGTTGCTTCTGGATGAGCCGCTGTCGAACCTGGACGCGAAGTTGCGCGAGCAGGCACGCGTGTGGCTGAAGCGTCTGCAGGCGGACCTGGGCATCACCACCGTCTACGTCACGCACGACCAGGAAGAGGCGCTCGCGATGAGCGACCGCATCGCCGTGATGTCGGCCGGACATCTCCTCCAGGTGGGTACGCCTCACGAGATCTACGAGCAGCCGGCCAGCGCAGAGGTGAATGCCTTCATCGGCCGGTCGAACTTCCTCGACGGATTCGTGACCTCGTCCGACGCATCAGCGCTTGTCGTTCGCCTCGATGACGATTCGACCACGCTGACCCTCCCCGCCACCGACGAGTTCAACCAGGGAGATGTCGTCACTGTCGCATTCCGTCCCGAGCGCACAAGCTTGCGTCCGGTCGGAACCGCCGCCGCGGCCGCGGGCGAGATCGTGCTGACGGCCGACATCATCTCGAGCTCCTACGTAGGCTCGCGCTACGAATACGACCTCCAGTTCGGATCCAGCGTCCTCATCACGGACGACTCCCGCGGAGGCCTCACCGAGCGCGCCGACCTCGTCGTGTCCGCCGCAGACATCCGCGTGTTCCCGCGCGCGAACGTCGCGAACGCCACGATGACCAACCTCATCATCTCCGCCGCTCACTGAAAATCACCGTCCTACCCCGTCGCCGTGTCGGCGGGTCAGAGGTTGACAGGTCGACCTCTCACTCGCCGGCAGCCGACACTCTCCGTTCCAACATCACACACAAGGAAGTGACATGCACCAGATGAAATCGACCGTCGCCCGCACAGCAGCGGCCCTGGCCGTCGCCGCAATCTCCGTTGGCGCCCTCGCAGGCTGCTCCGGAGGCTCAGAGGCAGCACCGGAGAACCCCATCGCCGAAGCGGAGGTCCCCGACTACTACCCCGCCGACTATCAGGACATCATCGACGAGTCCAAGGACGAGGGCGGCACGCTCACCATCTACAGCAACACGGACCAGGAAGCGTGGGACCCGATCTTCCGCGACTTCAAGAAGAAGTATCCGTGGGTGACGACCATCAACGCCAACAACCTCGACTCCGACGAGGTCTTCCAGCGTCAGCTCGCTGAGAGCGCCTCGGGCAGCTCGACCGCGGACCTGCTGGTGTCGAACGCCGCGCAGGCATGGGCAGAGTTCGCCGAGGACCCCGAGCGCCTGCTCGAGTACCAGTCGCCGGAGCTCGACAAGCTGCCTGAGTTCGCCGAGGTTCTTCCGAGCGTCTACGCCGTCGCCACTGACCCCATCGGGCTGGCCTACAACAGCCAGCTCGTCACGGAGGCCCCGACGGGCGTTGCGTCGCTCGCTGAGCTGGTCGAGGCGGACCCGGACAAGTTCGCGGACAAGATCACCACGCGTGATGTCGGCGGAGCGTTCGGTTTCACCGTCTCCCACGCGTTCGCCGAGGCCAGCGACGACGCATGGACCAGCCTCGAGGCCATCCTTCCGAGCGCTCGCCCCGAGTCCTCCTCAGGGTCGCAGGCGGAGAAGGTTCTCTCGGGTGAGTACCTCGCCGGCTTCTTCATCTCGTCCTCGCCCGGTTACAACATCGAGGAGACCAGCGGCGGACTGTTCAAGTTCGTGCTGCCGGATGACGGCACCGTTGTTCTGCCGCGTGGCGCGGGTATCGCTGCGGACGCCCCGAACCCGGCCACCGCGAAGCTGTTCATCGACTTCGTGCTCTCCGAGGAGGGCCAGAACGCGGTCTCCGAAGGCGGCCTGACGTCGTACCGCGACAGCGTGGAGCCCGCCGAGGGACGTCACACCTACAAGGAGGTTGAGGACGCCGTTGGCGAAGACAAGGTGATCCTCGTCGACTTCACCCTCGTCCCCGAGGCCGAGGTCACCGAGTTCGTCGACCGCTGGAACGGCCTCCTGGGCTGATCCGTTCGGGGCGGTCGGGCCGAAGCCGGCCGCCCCACCCCTGCCTGAGGCATGTCAGTGGTCACGCGTCAGGTGCAGACGACATCGTCTCGACGTCGTCGTCGCGACAAACTCTCGGGGTCGCGGTCACGCCTATGACCGACCGCAGCCCCTCCCCTTCTCCTCTTTTCCGCGCCCAGGGGCGCTCACAGCTTGTAAGGACGCCCGATGTACACAGTGATTGTGCAGCTCGACGTACACGACCATTGCCTCGATGAATTCATCGTCGGCATCCACGCCAACGCTCGCGCATCGCTGGCCGACGAGCCCGGATGCGTCCGGTTCGACGTTCTCCAGGATGTCGAGTCGCCCACGCGGTTCTACTTCTACGAGATCTACCGCGACCGTGAAGCGTTCGAGGTCGACCACCGCAACGCCGCTCACTACGCGAAGTGGAAAGATGTCGTCGCGCAGTGCGTTGTGCCAGGGACCCAGTTCAACCGATACGGGTCCTACCCGTTCCTCGACGAACTTCCTGAGAGCCGAGCTGTCCGCGAGACGGCCTGACAGCGGTTCTAGCGGCGCAGGAGACGGGCAGACATCTCCTGCGCCGCAGCGTCTGGTGTCGTGAACACCGGAACGGCAAACGCCTCGCGGACTGCTGCTGCTGCCGGCGCGAGCGAGTACTGCCCAAGCAAGACCGCATCGTAGGGTCGTTCAACACTTCGAATGACGCCGGTGATGAGTTCGTCCAGAGTTCCCGCGAGGTTCGCCTGATGCGCCCCCTCCGCGACGACACCCACGATCTCCACGGCAACTCCAGCCTGATGCGCCGCAGCGGTCAGCCGCTCAGTCGAATCCGCCAGCGCTTCCGGTATCGGCGTGACCAGCAGCACGCGACTCGCTCCCGACTCCAGCACAGTTCTGAAGCCCGCATCGTCCGAGGGTAGTACCGGGATCTCTACCTCGGCCGCATGCTGTCGAACGGCGCCGCTGTAGACGGAGCACGTCACGAGGACTCCGTCTGCACCACTCGCCACCGCATGGTCGATGAGCCTGTTCATCCGAGCACTCAGCGCATCGTCGATGGCCCCATGCTCCCGCGCCTCAATGAGGAGCCGGTCGTCGATGAGGTTCCATACCTGCGCGTTCGGCAGCTGGGAGACCAACGCTGCGCGCGCCGGCTCGACTGAGGGTTCCACGGCGCTGATGACTGCGATGAGCGGGGCCTTTGCTGCCATGCATCCATCATGACGGCTCGACCAGCTCAGCTGTCGACGCGAGGAGCATGCGACGAGCGCCCGCCCACGCTCCGGAACTCTGCACTGACCAAGAACCGCGAAGCACCCGCGCCCGCACAACCGGAAGCGCCCCATCTCCTTGCGAAGCACTGCGTCACCCCGACAGCCTCTGGCTCGAATGCACCCGATGACCTTCTGAAACCTCGCGGATGCGTTTCCCTGTGTAGTTACCATGCCCGGCCGCTCCAACCGTGTCGTCTTCCCCTGTTACCCTGCGGCAAGATCAGGGCTTCTAACCTTGATCCCGGCGAAAAACTTGAAGTTCGTCGAAACCAAGGTCTTGCCAAGGTCCCTGCCAAGGTCGCGATGCCCCGGGATCGCAGACGGGAGTAGGTCGAGCGGCCCTTCAGCCAAGGTGACCAAGTGCGGGGAGCGCCCTATAGAGAGATTCGAGAGAGAAGTTCCCCCTTATCTCTTACTTCTTCTTTTTGATCTCTCATGAATAACACTTACTACTTGGCAGCCTTGGCAGACCCCTCCGATCCCGCTCCGGAGTAGGGCAAACTCCAGCCAAGGTCTCCTTGGCAGCGCTTGCCAAACTTGGCAGAAGCGCCCAATCTCGGACCCGCCTACACCGAAATCCTCGAAATATTCAGAACACGCGGAGACCGGGCAGGCGTCGGAGCGAACCCGGCACACACCGAATCCGCGAGAATATTCCGTCGGATTCCGCGTAAGCCGCATACGCTGGACCGATGCTTACCGTCTCCGAAGCTACGCGCGTCGCTCTTGGACTCACGCAGATGTCGCTGGCTTCGATGGCCGGGGTCTCCCAGACAGCGATCTCTCGCCTCGAGTCGGGGACGCCTGAGCTATCGGAGGACGCTCTCGACGCTGTCGCGGCGGTTCTCGGGGTGTCCGCGGCGTTCCTCCGTCTGCCTGCGCCGCACGTGCAGTTGCTGCACAGGATGAAGGATTCCGTTGCGGCGACCGCGGTAAAGCGAGTGACGGCAGAGTTCACGCTCGCGTTCCTCCGCTCGGAGCTCCTCGCACCCGGCATCCGCCACTCAGTACGTCCGGTATCCGTCGACAACCCCGACGCCTCGGCCCGCGCGGAGAGGCTTCGCCATACATGGAGGATGACGCCCGGCCCCATCCGCGACATCGTCGCACTGCTCGAATCCCAAGGAATTGTGTGCCTACGTCGCGATCTCATCGGCTTGAAGGTGAACGCGCTGGCCGCGCGCTCCGGGAAGCACCGCGCCGTGATGCTCCTCGACCCCCGGCCCGATGTCGAGGACGCTTTGTGGGCGATAGCTCACGAACTCGGCCACCTCGCGCTGCACGAGGCCGCGGACGCGGGCCAGGAGGACTCGGCGGACGAGTTCGCCGGCGAGTTCCTCGCTCCCCATTCCGAGATTCGAAGGATGCTAAGAGAGCGCTCGGACGCGGACATCGACGAGTTACCCGACGCATTCCGTATGCCGCCTGCCCAGTTCGCCGTCCATGCTCGGCGCAGCCGACTCATCACCGTCGCCGACTACCGACGACTTCGCACTCAGTGCACTCCACCGTGGCACCGCGACGAACTGGCTGGACCGTCCCGGATCGCGACGGCGGTGCGAGACCGTGTGGATGTCGGAGAGACACAGCGGGACGTCGCAGCATCGGCGTTTCTCTCCGAAGACGAACTCCGCCGCGACTACCTGTGATGCCTGAGAACATCCGCTTCGACCGCGAAACTCACTCCACCGACACGCGCTTGGCCGAAACCCCGCTGACGCATAGCTTCAACACACCTCGGAGACCTGAGCGCCTGTCGGACGGAGGAGCGATGCACCCCGAATCGTATTCATTTTATTTCATTCTCGGGCGTGTCGCGGCTCTCGATGGAGCGGCACCGGCAGTGCCGGATGGACGCGCTGAAGACCCCAAGCTGCTCACCTGGTTCAGCGACCGCGGCTTCCAGCTCGCCAGGCCCGGGCTGTTGTTCAGCATCGCGGGCATGCCATGATGCCGACGGCGGGGTACTGGGACGCATGCCTGCCGCTGATGAACCTGCCGATGTTCGTGAGCTAGCTAAGAGGTGCGGGGCTGGTCCAAACCCGCACCTAGGCCATCCCAGGCTGGCAGCGACAGCGCCACCTAGTCGGCTTCACTCACAAACTCTTCGACGAACGTCACAACCTCAGCAGCGTCCTCAGCCGAGGCTCCATGCGCCGCCAGCGCCTTCACCAGCGCAGGCCGGAGGTGTTCGCGAAGATCCGCAGGGATCACATCCATCGTCAACAGGTGTCCGGCGTGCGAGAGCACACGCATCACAGCGACGTCCGTTTCGGCGCTCTGGGCCACGTCGTTGTCGAACAGTGCACGCCCACCCGTGTTGCGCCCAGACGAGGCGAGCAGGATCGAGTACGCCAGCACTTTGGCAGCGCGGTCGACGTTCCCCTGACGCAACCACACGTTCGCCGATGGCCACAGCTGCTCGGCGAACAACACTTCCGCCTGCTCCCGCTGCGCCGCTCTCGTGAAACGCTCCAGCTGCCTGCTGAACTTCTTACCGTCTCCTTGACTCGCCAAGGTGTGCAACAGGAAGCCCTCATAGATGGGGCGGCGATGTACGTCGGATATCTCTCGGGCTCTGCTCCACAACGCGTACGCCTCGTCGAAATCGCCTTCGGAGAACGACAGCGAGGCATGGGCGCTCACCGCACGGGACAGAGCGTTGATGTCCCCCGTTCTGACAGCGACTGCCTCCGCGCGCTCCGCTAGGGCACGCGCGTACGTCAAATCTGGCGCGTCTTCATCGTTGACGAATGTGTTGGCGAGCGAGGCGAGCGCCAAAGCCGCGCGCTCATCATCCCCGAAGGCTTCGGCTTGCGCCGCCGCCCGCTCGAAGTGCGGGCGCGCATCCACTGGCCGTTGCATCCGTGTGAGGACTTCACCGAGGTTCAAGTCCACCAGCGAGCCCAGCACACGGTCATCACGCTGGCCGGCAATGCTCGCGGCAGCGTGAAGTCGCTCCAGCGCGTCCGCCTCGTTGTACAGCGCCAAGGACACCAACGCTGAATCATTGAGTGCATTGCCGTAGACGGTTGGGGAGCCCATCGGCGACAAGACCTTGAGCGCGTCGTCATAGAGCGCCAAGGCGACATCGAGTGCCCGATAGGAGTGTTCGGCAACCCCCGCGAACTCGAGCAAGAATGACGAGTGTTCTCCACCGTCCGCACTCAACAGACGAGCCGCCTCACGGAGTCGAGACAACGCGGCGGAGGAGTCCGCAGCCGTGTCCAGCGCCAGCAGACCCGACAACCGGAAGCACTCCCCCGCAAACGCCGATGTCACGGCGGCGGCGGCGAACTGGCGGAGATGCTCCGCACCTCGTTCGTGCTGTTCAGCAGCACGCCAGACCACGCGAAGGTTACGCAATCCCCGTCCGGCCCAGTCCTCATCGCCATACTCCAGCAGTTCCGCCACCGCGCCCAGCAGGATCGTCTCTGCCTCGCCCAGCCATGCCGATTCCTCGTCCGATGTCGGCGTGTCCGTTCCGCGAGCAGCGAGAACTCGCGAGAGGAGCACCGCTCCGAGGTCCGCCACAATCCTGGTCCGATGAATCCCGACAGCATTCTCGACGGCCCGACGGAGAAGCGGCAGCGCGTCGTCGAATCGGTCAGCCTCCGCATAGTCGATGGCGAGCTCGTGAGCGGCATCAGAGATCAGTAGAGGGTCGCCGGACTCCTCCGCTGCGTCAACAGCTCGCTCCGCGTACGACGTTGCTCGCGCTCGACGTCCATCATCTCGAGCAGATCTCGCAAGGTGGCCGAGAACGGCCACTTGCAGTTGAGTGTCCCCTCGCCGTTGCGCGTTTCTCAACACGCGCTGCAGCTTGGCGCGCCCGTCACGTACGTCGCCGTTTACGATGTCGAGGACGGCCGAACGTGCCAGCCACGAGCCCGACAGATGCGGGTCTCCCGCCGCGCGGACCTGCTCCTCCAGGCGCAACAGGCGTTCCTGAGCATCAGCAGGACGGTTCTCGACGGCGTCATACTCAACCAGATTGAGTCCCGTGCCGACGATGCCGACCTCGTCGTCGAGCTGCGTATACCTCTCAAGCGCGTCAGAGGTCGCCGCTCGCGCCTCATCGCTGCGTCCGGCCTCATGGTTCAGAGCACCCAGGCTCTGCGTGAGCTGGGCTGCGAGGAGCGGCGCACCTGCCTCGTCGGCGAGAGCCGCAGCATCTCGATACAGCGTGAGAGCGTCCTCGGTGTCCCCTTCACGCCGTGCAACGAACGCTGTCACCGCGAGAACCCTCGCCGCGAGCGTGCTCGCCGGCCCTGCCCCTCGAACGCCCATGGCGCGCGCGGTGACCGATGTCGCACTCTCGTACTCATGGAGGACCGACTCGAGTGGCACTCCCATGACGTACGAGACACCGATGCTAGTGAGCGCGTGCGCTGCGACGAACGCCCCGTACCCTGCGAGCTCACCTGCAACGTCGACGAGTTCAACGATGTGCTCATCGTCACGCCGCTTGTACGCGCGCAGCAGTGCGGAGATGACGAGTTGATGCCCGTCCTCGTGGTCACGCCAGTCGTCGGGGAGCTCAGGATCCCACTCAGTCATCCGACGCTCCATCCGTGATGCGTTCACGCCGGTCGATGGTCGCCTCTGTGACCGCTCGCACAATCGCCCGCGACAACGCGTCGTACACCAAGGAGTCGAGCTCGTCCGCGTTCTGGAAGTTTCGGGTCACCACCTCCGACGTCTGCTGGTCTCTGATGAACTCAGCGACGTCCTCGGGAAGCTCGGCCCCCTTCCGGATGAGGATGAACCTGTTCGCTCCACCCTCTCGCGCCGCGCGATACTCCGCATGGACGATAGGCGAAAGGTCGCCGTCGACAAGGAGGATCAGCCCGGCGCTCGTCTTCGCGTACTTCACACACTCGTGCTCGGAATGCAGCGCTCCCATCGCCGCATCGCGCTCCCAGAACCACGCCCTATGGCCGGCGACGCGGTCGACCGCTTTGGCCGTGACAAGGCGTTCAGCGTCCAGGGTGGTTCTCATTCGGGAGCTGATGAAAACGCGGGCATGGTCGTGATCCCTGCCATAGACGATCTCGTCTCTCAGCTCTTGCGAGACCTTCCCACCCAACGTCGGTCCTTCCCCTCAGTTCCGCAGATCACTCTGCCAGATCATCGCGGCGGCGGGGTTCATCGGGTCCTGAGTGATCCGCTCGCGAAGAAGAGTCGGGACGACGCCGCGCCCGTGAAGGTGCACCGACACGTTGCACAACAAGCACGAACTACGGGCACATCGAGAACGAACGCGCTACGGCAGAAGCGACTCCCGACCGTCGCCTCACCGTCTCGTTAGGAGATCCGCGTCTGAACGCCACCCACGTTGACGTTCACCGGGGTGACAACCGGAAGGGCTGTCAGAACGGAGAACTCTGTCTGTACGTCCGCGTATACGGGGAGGTTCGCCCGCGAGGTGACGCTGACGACCAAGCTGAACTCGATGTCATCGGTGCCCGTGGTGATACGGCCGCCCTCTCGTGTGAGATGACTGACGTCGATGCGAGGCCGGAGCAAGCTCGACGCCTGCATCGCCGTGTCTGCACGCCACAGCGACTCCCACTTCCCCTGATCCCTTTTCGCGACCTCGTTGCGTGAACTCTTCTTCGGCTGCTTGGTAACCGGGTTCTGGCTCAGCTTCCATCCCTGCGCTGCCATCCGTGAGATGAGCGCGGTATCACCGATCCGGACATTCTTCGATTCGTCTTTGGACGTGCCCGGCTTCTTCCGCCGCATCGAGTACGTCTCCGCGTGCGGACGGAACTTCAGTTCCAATCCCGCCTTCGAATACTCGCCGGCCTCCGCGCTATCGGTCGCTGTGCTCATCGCCAGACTCCAACGAACATCCACCATGCCCTTGGTGAGCGTGCTCGGCACCGGAAGGTGGAACGCTCGCACCTCATCACGTTTGATGACGCCCTGGTAGATGACTGTCGCCTGGTTCGGCGGACACCGTAGCAGGTCCTCGACGTCTGTCGCGAGCCGCCCATGGCCGACATCGACAAGCAACTGCCCGTCGGTCTTCTCCGCGAAATGCACCGCCAGAGCTCGCAGCGTGTTCAGATCAGAACGCCCCTCCAGCTGCGACGACAACCGGGCGAGCACGTTGGTCACAAGCGGCGCAGCGTAGCTCGTGCCGTGATGGTCGCGGAAGATGTCGCCGTTGGGTCGCACCCGTCCGAAACGTCGGGCGGGCGTGCCTCCGAACGCCATCACAGACGGTTGGATCCGTGCCCCTGGGCGCCCCGGGCCACGTCCGGAGTACGGTGCAGCATTCCAGTCTGCTTCCGGTGATGGTTTGTCGACTGCTCCGACGCACAGTCCATTGACCATGTCGGCCGGGGACTGGACGCGGTTCAAGCCGGTCGCAGCATCCGAAGCACCATTGTTGCCGGCGGCCGTCACGAACAGGATCTGACGCTCATACGCAATCTTGTCGAGGACCGCAGTCCAGCGGTGCGGTTCGCGATCCTCCACCGGTGCCACGGGCCCGAGGCTCAAGTTGACGATGCGGGCGTCGGTGTCGCGGACAACCTTCTGGATGCGTCGCAGCACCGTGGGGAACTCTGACGCGTCCTGGTCGTTCGCCGGGATGATTTGGTAGTGGGTGACGTGAGCCGCCGGCTCCAGCGCAGCTCCGCTGTTGTCAACGTCGCCGAACAGCACCGCCGCGGTGACGGCACTGCCATGGTTGCCGGCTTCTTTCGCGCGCGCCTCACCGGTGAGGTTCACCGCCGTTGCGTTGCCGCGGAAGATCCGCCCGCCGTCGTCGATGCCGCCATCGAAGACGAGAACCTCAGGCAGACCGACGCGCGCAACAGGTTCTTCCAGCAGTCCTTCGCTGTCTTCATCGTCGAAAACCTCTTCCATGAGCGCGATCTTCGGCGCCGGCGTCAACGAACGCAGCGGATTGAACGCCGCCACGTCTTCCACGCGCTCCGGCGGAAGCTCCAACGCGACGAACGTCAGCCCATCGACAACATCGTTATGCTCGCGAAGGACACGGCCGCCGACCGACTCAACAAGGGCCTCGAACTTGGACAGCGTCGGGTCGGTTGCCGCGGATCGCTCAAAGACTGTGGACTCATCGGGATCGGGGTGCAGGACCGCCTCGAACGCCTTCAAGGCCCCGCCTTCGCCTTCTACCGTCGCCCGGTGCGCGGCCGACACACTGATCTTGGTGAACTGGCGCAGGTCGTCAGCAGCGCCCTGAGTACCGGCGGTGCCGGCGAGGATCGCTTCCATCGCCTGCACAGCCTGTGCATCCGCGGACAGCAAGAACGATTTGGAGACCGCGTCGGTCTGCCCGGTGCTAGGTAGGCTCTGGATCCCGTGCTCGACTATTTTAGATCCGAGCGGGCGAAGCTTCAGCTGAGTGACGAGAGCCTCGGGGAAGTAGGAGTTCGCGAGGTAGTTGGCGAACACTTCGGCCTCGAGGACGACGCGCTCAGCTTTCAGCGCGTCGGGGAGAGCGGCGATAGCCGCACGCACGCTAGTCAGTTGCGGGGCAAGGTTGATCCGCGCTTGTTCGAGGGTCTGCGGGTGATGCTTGTCTCCTCCCCCGTTCGCTCGAATCGCAGGGTCGGACAGTTCCTCCCCGTTGACGAAGATCCGTCCACCGCTATTGTTCTCAGCCATCTTGTTCCCCTCCAGAACGCTTCATGTCTTTGCCGATTGTCACGTGGCTAACCCCCAGCCACTCGGCGATCTTTCGTTGTGTCCACCCGAGCTTTTTCGCGGCCAGGCGTGAAAGTTGGGCGCGCTTGCGTGGTGACTGTGATGCCCAGGCGCGGGCGCGCTCCTTCGCCGAGTCGAGAATCGCTTCCTCGATGTCGACAGGTCCTTCTGCGTTGACGAGGACGGCCGCTCGCGCCGCGCGCGTCGTCCAACTATCAAGATCCGCGAGCGACCACCCTTCGCTGATGAGGGCGACTACTCGAAGCAGTGCTTCGTCGCTCTCGCGAAGCGCAGCAATGCGGCTCTGGCCGAGGAACTGTACCCGCTCATCGAACCCGGGGAGCAGGAACTCCACTGTCGTGTCAAACCGGCGGTGCACGGCCGCGTCCAGGAGCTGCGGATGATTAGTGGCCGCGATGAGCAAACCGCCAGGGGGCCACTGATCTAGTTGCTGCAGCACAACATTGACGAGACGCTTCACCTCACCGACGTCCGATGCGTCCACGCGGCTCTTCGCCAGCGCGTCGAATTCGTCGAGGAACAACACGCATGGTTCGGTCGCCGCTCGCGACAGCACGTCCTGCAGGTTCTTGCCGGTCTGGCCCATCAGGCTCGACATCAGGGATGCGAGGTTGAGGGTGATGAGCGGCAGCCCCAGTTCGGAGGCGATGTACCCCGCGGTGAGTGTCTTGCCCACCCCGGGAGGTCCAGTGAACAGCACCGCTCGAGACGGGGTAAGGCCGAACTCGTGAAGTCGTGCCGGCGTCGCGTGCTCGGCGATGATGAGGTCGATGGAGCGGCGGACACCTTCCATGAGGACCGGCGGGGCGACTCCCGTTGGGCTCTGGATCCAGCTGACGTCATCAGCGACCGGATCATCCGCTCCGCGCAGGAGCGACCCCTCCCCCGCAGGCGCGGCCGCGAGCGTGGCGAACAGCTGCTCCTTCAACGCTGCGGGGTGCACGGCGTCTTCGGGCGGGCGGCGAGCGATCCGTCTGCTCAGCTGACGCACGCCGTCCAGATCACCAGAGAGCGCGACCCTGGCGATGTCCACGAGAGCCTGCTCCAGGTAACTCAGCTTAGCGGACATAACTTGAGGTTACCAACAAAAAGCCCCGAAACCTAGAGGCTATCGACCCTGTTGGTAACCATCAGCCCTTTGCTGATCTTAGAGTTACCAAGTTAAGCCCCGGGTTTCCAGCAAACCCGAACGGTAAACGTCGCCTCCCCGGAGGCCTTCGCGATAATCGGAATACCCACACCGCCACGCAGGGACACACCGAACTCCAGCTCGATCTCATCGGGAGCGAACTCGCCCAGTCCCGCCTTCATCGCCTCGAGGATCTCTCGACTCGACTGCGCGATGACGTCGCCAACGTCCGCGACTCCCTGCGCGACGTTCGACGCGGTCTCCGTAACACCACGGAGGGGGCTGACATCAGGGGTGACCTCGACGGCATACCAAGGCTTGCCCTCGTTGTCGAGAACGATCCGCTCCACTGCTGCCCCCTCGTCGCTGCGAATACCTTCCCTAGTATGCCCGGTTCGCGACAAATCAGTCTCCCGGTGTAGTTGAGGACGAGTCGGAGTGGGCAACGCAGGAACGGAGGTTGAGATTGTCGAGTCCGAAGTGAATAGTGCGAGCCGGTCAACCCGCGACGATGACCGGCGGTCGCAGCTCCGCCGCCCGACAGATGCGCAACATCTGGGTCCTCTACTCAGGAGGTCTCCTCAGGCGCCAACCCGAAGTCCGCGGCGGCCTTCTCGAGTGCACGAAACATGCGCATCGAGTCCCATGTGTCAACGAGCAACGGGTTCTCTCGTCCTTCCGTCTCGCTGAGCACGGGGTTGAGGAGCATGACGTTGTCATACGCCTGTCCTGAGGCCTCCAGAAGCGCCCGACCGAGATGGGCGGCGTCGAGGAGGACCAGCTCCTCCAGCTCTCCCACGGAGAGAACTCCGATGGGATACTCGGCCTGGTCCGTCATCCGCTCCCGAATCAGCCAGTTCTGATTGAGGTAGAAGGGCTCAAGCGTCACGACGATTCCGACGCGAGGTTTACTGGCATCGATCTCCGGCCGGAGTTCGCTGATGAGGTCGATGTGCTTGTTCGAGCGATTCAGTTGCAAGATACCCTTACCGATGCTGTCCTCAATCGAGCGCATCCAGTCGTCACCGCCTACACGGAGCGACTCAATTGGCTGTCGCGCCTTGCATTCGATGAGCACCAACACATCAGGCAGGTCTATGAACCAGTCGCACGAGTCGATGAAATTGCCCTCTGACTTGTATCGAACTTCGGGGAGAACCTGACGCTCCCCGTTGATGAGTTTGAGTTGCCGGCCCGTGTAGTGCTGAAACACAGGGCCGAGGTCGCTGGCGAAGGCATTGCGGAGCTTGGTCGGGGGAAGGAAGTAGATCGATGGCGGGAGCGCCTTCGTAATCACCGCTTGCGTCCAGGGGACAACCGGATCGGACGTGACCCCCTGGACGAAAGGCCTGCTGGTCAAAGGGTTGAAGGCGAACTTCTTCTGAGGGTCGGGAAGCGGGTCCTGCCATTCTCGATTTGTCTTCTTGAAGTCAGCGACGCTGGTCACAAGGTGCTCTGCGAACACGCGACGGGCGGCATCAAGCGGGAACACTTCGGAAAGTTCGCGCACCCCCGGAGCATCAAGAGCATCGAGAGTCACGCGACCGTTCGTCTGCTGCGCAAGCACTGAGAACAGGAAGATCGATTCGATGTAGTCGTCGAAAGAGATCCCCTCGGTGATTCGCTCGAACCAGCCTGGGGTCATGACCTTGGGATCGAAGGTCTCAGGGAACTCTGCTGCGGCGCCGAACAGCAGCACGGAGCGTGCCACGCCAGCAAGCACGGAGCGCTGGCCTGGAAACTGCTCGAAGTACACGCGCGACAGCCTTCGAGCTAACTGTTCCCGCTCAAGGTCGATGGACTCCGGCGACAGCTTTTCTGATGCCCCGACGGAAAGAGATGTTCGATCCTCGTCGCCGAGCTGGGCGTTCATACTGCTGAGACGCATCAAGGTGTAAAGGTCCGCTCGGTGGCGTCCAGGACCTCCCCAGGCGAGAGCCGTCCTCGATACATCTGCGATGGCCCATGGCGTGATGCCGAACCGCTTCCACTCCTCGGGAGCCTCGTCCTTGGCGAAGAGTGCGTTCACGGCCGCCGCTAGTACCAGCAGGCTGTCTCGGTCAGCTTTGCGGACCGCCAACTTGAACTGTTTCCACGTGACAGCCGGGGCAGCCTTCCGGCCAGGATGCCTATGCATCTCAGGTTCTCCTCGAGGTGTCCGCGTCTGTCAGTGCGCGCCGCGGATTGGGTACCCCGTGAGCCGCTCCTTCACCTGTGAGGGCAGCACACGGTGATCCCAGAGGAGCTGGTGGATCGACGCCTTTGCACCGGAGTCCGTCACGCTCACCCCGGCACGGATTGCCACGAGGGCACGATGGGCGGCATGCGCGAGATTGAGGATCTCACCCGGTGTGCACAGATGAAGGTGCTCGCGTGCCGCGCGAACGGCACCAGGCACGACAACCTGACTCGGTGCAACGATGACACCGACCGACCCCGCCGGCGCGTGCTCCTGGTCTCGTAGCCCGGCAAGAGAATCGAGCTGCGTGTTCGCCTGACGGACGTAGTCCATGCTGATGCTCGTCGAGGTTTGCTCACTCTTCGCCTCAATGGCTATCCAAAGCTCATCCCAGACCCATGCGGCGTCGCAGTTACCATCGTGGGTGGACTTCGACGAGTCTGCACCGAGGAAACGTCCCAGTTCGACAAGACCCTGCTCGTACTGCTTCGCCTCGGTCTGACCGAGCTGGTTGAGCATCGTCTGGGCGGTCGTCCCGAACTTCCCACTTCCGCGGAACGGTCCGCTGACGAGCGCCAAAACGTTGTTAGCTGCGTCGTCGTCCCAGCTGTCGGAGATGACCTCCGCCGGCGGGAGCGGCTGGATCTCTCGCAACCAGACGGCACCGGGTGCGGCCCCGTGCGCCTGCTTCAGCAGGTCCGCGGCACGAGCTGCGGCTGGCGCGTTTCCTTCCGCGGCAGAGAGACTGAACCACGTACTTGCGAGGTATGCCCACAGGGCACGATAGGAGCGCGCTCCCCGATCCGTGAGCCCTTCGAGCACGGCGAGTGCAGCCCTTCCTGCTGCCTCCCAGTCCTGCTGCCATGCCTTCTGCCAGGCAACCACCTCGCGCGGGGCGCTCTCCGCCAGGTGTGCGGAAAGCGGCTGGGCGATACGCTCGACGCTCGACCTGTAGGCGGCGATGCCCTCTTCGCCGTTCTCTCGCCAGATCTCGTCTTGTTCGAGCGCGCTGTTCGTCAGAGCCACCAGGTTGCTGTAAGTCGTGTCGCTCGCCGCGAGACCAAACTCGATCTCCGCTTGCAGTTCCACCGGCATCGACGTCACGATGTCGGGGTCCGACAGGTATCTCAGCAGCTCCTGACCGTACACGGCCACGACCGCCCAGTCCCGCGGCCCGCGCGTGCAACGTCCCGCCCCCTGAACAATCCGCGTGCGAACTCGTTCGGCGAGCACCTCGCCCGCGCGCAGCTTTCCGCTCAGGAACTTGTCCTGGAGATGCGACGCAGCCGGCACTCCGGACAGGACCATGAAACGACATGCGTCGTCCGCCAGGTCCATGCCGTCGTAGCGGTTCGCGGCGAGCAACGTACCCACATCAGCCTTCTTGAAGGCTGCGACGGTGGTGTCCGACGCGGTGATCCGCTCAGACTTAGGAATCTCGAGGAGCTTCGCAATCGCGTCGCTATCCTTCTGGCCCTGCGTGAGGATGAGGCGCTTCTCGACGAGGTCCGAGATGCGCGTCAATGCCGTGGGTTCCTCGACAATGTCAACGCCGTCCAGCTCGTCCGGGCCTGTTGCGACCGCTTCAACAGTCGTGTCGACGTCAGGATCGAAGTGCGCGAGGTCGGGGAAGACGAAGAAGCGTCGTCCGCTGCCCGTCCGCTCCCACGCTGCCGGGGCAGCGATCCGCTCGATCTTCGTTCGCCCGAACGCGCGCTCGAGCTCACCTGCCTCCCCGAGCGTCGCAGACAGATAGACACGCTGGGCAGGATCGGTGAAGGCCCCATGTTCGAATGTCGGAGGGATCATCGGGCGGATGTACCAGTTGCTCCGCGATACGAAGAACAGGCACGATGACAGGTTCTCCCGAATCATCTGGAATCGCCACCACTCCGGCGAGTACTGCTTCAACCCCGCATCGAGGACAGAGAGGATGGCGGCGAGTGCGTCGTACACGGCGCGCTGCGGCAGCAGCCGAACCTCGCCCGCCGATGCGGTGTCCGCCCCGTCACCGGTCATGCGGGCCGCGAGATTCGGGTCAAGCGCCGCCCCGAAAGCGTCGAACAGGTCGTCGTACACGTCCGCCGAGCGCTTCAGTTCGAGCGCCCACGCGTCAGCGACATACCCTTCGGCAGCGTGCGCATCGTCGAACAGCAGAGTCTTCGCATTCTTGAACTGCGAGTTCGAGTTGAAGATATGTGAGTAGGTTGTCACGGCGATGGCCTTCGCCCTCGTGTAGGCCATCACATGCCGCGGGTCCCAGTCGTTGTGCCCGTCGATAAGAGCATGCGCCTTGATGCCCTGCAACGCGGCGGCATCGGCGACCTGGATTGCCAGTTGCTTCGTCGGGCACGCGTAGACCACCCGCTGCCCGTACTCCCGTCGCCGCCACTCAGCGATGAGCAATCCGACCAGGGTCTTCCCCGACCCGGTCGGAAGCTCGAGCGCCACGTCGTCGTCGGTGAGGTGTTCACGGTGGTACTCGCGGAGCTGGTCCGTCTGGTGAGACCACAAGGCGCCCACGCCGTTGCGTCGGCCCGCAAGCTCACCGAACAGCGTCTCAGGCGAGGCAGTCGCCTCCTCGGCTCGAACAGCGGTCGGAAAGACAGGACGGGGCGGGCGAGCATCAGCCATGACGGGCCTCCGAGCTAGTGACGATGGCCGACATTCCGACGACCAGGGGATTTACTTCGGGTACAGGCGCACTCCGAGAGACTGCTCTAACAGGATCAGCGCGCGCAGGTGCGGCCATGCGGTGCCCGCGAGAACTCGTCGCACACTTGCTTCATCGAGACCCGCATCAGTGGCCACACTTCTGATGCTTCTTCCATCCATCGCAGTTCGAAGGTTCACGACGAACTGTCGCGCCGCTTCACCTGCGACGTCCTGCGATGGCTCATCTGGCCACGAGCTGGTGAGATCCTTGGGAGTGGGGTGCGGTTTGTTGGGCATCGGCCCTGCACCCCACTCTCAATGGTTCCTTACGCCAAGTACCGAATCAGTGCCGGAACCTAAGACGTGTGCCAACTTCAACGTGTGGCGGCGCCGCAATGTGTGACGCCGCACAGTGACTCAGAAGTCCCAGTCGTCGTCTTCCGTGGCTTCGGCCTTGCCGATCACGTACGACGAACCCGAGCCCGAGAAGAAGTCGTGGTTCTCGTCGGCGTTCGGCGAGAGCGCCGACAGGATCGCCGGGTTCACGTTCGTCACGGTCGAGGGGAACATCGCTTCGTAGCCGAGGTTCATCAGCGCCTTGTTGGCGTTGTAGTGCAGGAACTTCTTGACGTCCTCGGTCAGGCCGACACCGTCGTAGAGGTCCTGCGTGTACTGCACCTCGTTGTCGTAGAGCTCGAACAGCAGGTTGAAGGTGTAGTCCTTCAGCTCCTGACGGCGCTCTTCGGTCTCGTTCTCGAGACCCTTCTGGAACTTGTAGCCGATGTAGTACCCGTGCACGGCCTCGTCACGGATGATGAGGCGGATCAGGTCGGCCGTGTTCGTCAGCTTGGCCTTCGACGACCAGTAGATCGGCAGGTAGAAACCCGAGTAGAAGAGGAACGACTCGAGCAGCGTCGAGGCGACCTTGCGCTTCAGCGGGTCATCGCCCTGGTAGTAGTCCATGATGATCTGAGCCTTCTTCTGAAGGTTCGGATTCTCGGTCGACCAGCGGAACGCCTCGTCGATCTCCTTCGTCGACGCGAGCGTCGAGAAGATCGAGGAGTAGCTCTTCGCGTGCACCGACTCCATGAACGCGATGTTCGTGTATACAGCCTCTTCGTGAGGCGTGATCGCGTCGGGGATCAGCGAGACCGCGCCGACCGTGCCCTGGATCGTGTCGAGCAGGGTCAGGCCGGTGAAGACCCGCATGGTGAGCAGCTGCTCGTCGGGCGTCAGCGTGTTCCACGACTGGATGTCGTTCGACAGCGGCACCTTCTCGGGCAGCCAGAAGTTGTTCACCAGACGGTTCCAGACCTCGAGGTCCTTGTCGTCGATGATGCGGTTCCAGTTGATCGCCTGAACGCTGTCGACCAGCTTGAGCGGGGGGTGGGGAGTCATGATTCGTCGTTTCTCGTGTTCAGGGAGCGATCAGAGCATGCAGGAGACGCACTCGGTCATGTCGGTGCCCTCGAGCGCCAGCTGACGCAGACGGATGTAGTAGATCGTCTTGATGCCCTTGCGCCATGCGTAGATCTGAGCCTTGTTGATGTCACGCGTGGTGGCGGTGTCCTTGAAGAACAGCGTCAGCGACAGGCCCTGGTCGACGTGCTGGGTGGCGGCGGCGTACGTGTCGATGACCTTCTCGTAGCCGATCTCGTATGCGTCCTGGTAGTACTCCAGGTTGTCGTTCGTCATGAACGGCGCCGGGTAGTAGACGCGGCCGAGCTTGC
>JAZBLP010000011.1:0-61436 GCA_037033305.1 Actinomycetota bacterium
GGAGGACCGGCGGGAGCATGCCGATCCATTGGAAGAATTGAGTCGCGTTCACGGAATCCCCTTCATGACGCGTGAGAAGCTGCAGTTCGCGCGGCGGTGCGTGAACTGGGTGGTGAAGAGGAGGGCCGCCCGTCCGGGCGACCCTCCTCATCCGATCAGCTGGACGGCCAGCCGGTCTCGATCTGCGTCAGGACCTCGTCGGTCGAGGTGCCGTTCACCCAGGCCACGATGCCCTTCCAGAAGGTTCCGGCACCGACGGCGCCCGGCATCAGGTCGGAGGCGTCGAAGCGGAACGTGGTGTCGGGGTCCTGGAGGATCTTGATGGTCTCCTGCAGGATCGGGTCCTTGGCGTTGGCGGGGTCGAGTCCGTTGTTGGCCGAGGTGACGCCGCCGAGGCTCACGCGGCTGTTCGCCCACTCGGGGCTGGACAGGTAGGCGAGCACCTTCTGCGTGGCTTCGGAGTCGCTGAACGCACCGACGATCTCACCGGCACCGGTGACCGCCTTGTCGTCCGCGCTCTCGCCCGGGAGCATGAACGCCCAGACGTCGCCGTCTTCGGCGACGTTCGTGCCCTCGGGGAAGAAGCCCGAGAGGAACGACGCCTGGTGCGTCAGAGCGCAGTTGCCCTCGGCGAGCGCCGGGGCGACATCGCCGAACGCGGTCGAGTTGATCGAGCGCACGTCTCCGAATCCGGCGTTGACGTTCGCCGGGTTGAGGAGCACCGAGCCGACCGAATCGAACGCCGTCTTGATCTGCGGGTCGGTGAACGGGATCTCGTTCGTCACCCACTGGTCGTAGACGTCGGGGCCTGCCTGGCGCAGGACGTAGTCCTCGACCCAGTCGGTGCCCGGCCAGCCGGTGGCCGTTCCGGACTCGAAACCTGCACACCACGCGGGGGTGCCGGTCGCGGCCTGGATCGTCTCGGTCAGGGCGGTCATCTCATCGAGCGTGGTGGGCACCTCGACGCCCCACTCGGCGAACTTCGCCGGCGAGTACCAGATCCAGCCCTTGACGTTCGCCATGAGCGGCGCTCCGTAGAACTCTCCGTCGACGGTGCCGTAGTTCACCCAGTCTTCGGTCCAGTACTCGTTCGCGTTCTTCTCGACCTCGTCGGGCGCGGGCTTCAGGAAGTCGCGCTTCGCGAAATCGGCGAAGAGACCCGGCTGCGGGAAGATCGCGATGTCGGGCGGGTTGCCGCCCTGCGCGCGCGTTCCGAGCTGCGTCTCGAAGTCCTGGCTGCCCTCGTACTTGATCTCGATGTCGTTCTCTTCGGCCCAGTCCGCCCAGGACTCCTGGAGCAGCTCGGCCTCCGAGTCGACGATCGTGCCGTAGATGGTGACGGTGTTGTCGTCGCCGCCCGAGCCGCCGCCGGCGGGCGCGCCGCCCGGGGCACCACAACCGGCGAGCGCGATGCCCGCGACTCCCAGCAGTGCGATCGGCGCGTAACGCCGGGAACGCTGTGACAGACCCATGTGAATTCTCCTCTTCGAGTTTTCCGGCTCCCACGACATCCTGCGCCGCCCCTCGGCACAGAATCGGGAACCGATTCCAGGACAACCTACCGGGGTCTCACGCCGCGGCACAATAAGCCAGGATCACAGACTGACAACCTTTCGCGACGCGCTGTCGCGACGCATGGGAGCGCTCCCTCAACATTCCTGTGGAACCGGTTCCTTTCCGTGGGTGCGACCCGTTACGCTGTCATCGGCGCGCGGACGGGGGCTCGCGCCGCAGTCATGGTCGAGGAGGACCGGATGAGCACGATCGCCGACGTCGCAGCGCGCGCAGGCGTGTCGAAGGCCACGGCCAGCCGAGCCCTCAGCGGACGCGGGTACGTGTCGGAAGACACCCGCAAGCGGGTCGCCGATGCCGCCGGCGAGCTCGCGTACGTCGCACACTCCTCCGCCACGAGCCTGGCGACGGGTCGCACGCAGACCGTCGGCGTCATCATGCCGCCGGTCGATCGCTGGTTCTTCTCGGAACTGCTCGCCGGCATCCAGGAATCCCTGTTCGCCCTCGACTACGAGCTCGCGCTCTACGGCATCCGCGAGGGCAGCGAGACGCGCGAGCGCCTGTTCGACGTCGTGCTTCCCGGGCGACGTTTCGACGGGATCATCGCCGTCGGCATCCAGCCCAGCGCGCAGGAGCTCGAACGTCTGCATCGCTCCGAGCGGCCCCTCGTCAGCGTCGGGCCGTACAGCGAAGGATCCAGTGCGGTGTCGATCGATGACATCGCCGCCGCCCGCATCGCCACCGAGCACCTGATCGAGCTCGGCCACACCGATATCGCCTTCGTCGGCGGATCCACCGACCCCGACCACCTCAGCTTCGGCGACGCGCAACGCGTCGAGGGATATCTCGAGGCACTGGCCGCGGCGGGACTCGAGGCGGTCGCGAGGATCGCGGATGCCCGCCCGACGATGCCCGGCGGTTATGCCGCAGCCGTCGAGCTCCTCGGCGACCGCAGAGGGCGACCGACCGCGATCGTCGGCGTCTGCGACGAGACGGCGATCGGAGCGATGATCGCGGCACGTCGCCTGGGCATCGCCGTGCCGACAGAGCTCAGCATCGTCGGAGTCGACGACCACGAGCACGCTGAGATGTTCGCGCTCACGACCATCAAGCAGTCCCCGCGTGAACAGGGGCACGAGGCCGTGCGCCTGCTGCGCCAGCAGCTCGACCACCCGGAATCTCCGCGCGAGCGCACCGTCACAGCATCCTCACTGGTCGTCCGAAGCTCCACGGCCGGACGACGCTGACCGCAGACCCGCACCCCGGACGCACGAAAGCCCCGGGCGGACCCGGGGCTTTCGTGAAGCGTTCAGACGCTTCCAGGGCGAGGCATCATGCCGCGACCTGGAACGGATTACTTGAGGGTAACCGTGGCGCCTGCCTCTTCGAGGGCAGCCTTCGCCTTCTCGGCGGTCTCCTTGTTCGCGCCCTCGAGCACGGCCTTGGGAGCACCGTCGACGACAGCCTTGGCCTCGCCGAGACCGAGCGAGGTGAGCTCGCGGACGGTCTTGATGACCTGGATCTTCTTGTCGCCGGCAGCCTCGAGGATGACGTCGAAGGAGTCCTTCTCCTCAACCTCTTCAGCAGCGCCGCCGCCTGCGCCTGCAACGGCGACGGGGGCAGCAGCGGTGACCTCGAACTTCTCCTCGAACGCCTTGACGAAGTCGTTGAGCTCGACGAGGGTCAGGCCTGCGAACTGCTCGAGCAGCTCCTCAGTGGTGAGCTTAGCCATGATGTATCTCCTAGATAGGTGGGTTTGTTGAACGAGATCGTGGGTCGCTCACGCGGCCTCAGCGGTCTCCAGCTTTTCGCGAAGAGCATCGATGGTGGCAGCAGCCTTGCCCATCGTCGCCTTCATCATGCCCGCAGCCTTCGCCAGCAGAACCTCACGGCTCTCGAGCGCGGCGTACTTGTTGACCTCGTCGGCAGAGAGGGCGTTGCCCTCGAAGATGCCGGACTTGATCACGAGAAGCGGGTTGGCCTTGGCGAAGTCACGAAGAGCCTTGGCAGTGGCGACGAAGTCGCCATGCACGAACGCGACGGCCGACGGACCCTTGAGGTCGTCGTCCAGCGCGGTGATGCCAGCCTTGTTGGCGGCGATCTTGGTCAGCGTGTTCTTCACCACGGCGTACTCAGCGTCCTGACGGATGCTGTTGCGCAGCTCCTTGAGCTGGGCAACCGTCAGACCGCGGTACTCGGTCAGCAGAACGGCAGTCGAGTTCTCGAATGACTTCGTGAGCTCGGCAACCGATGCGTCCTTCTGCGCCATGGTCACTCCTTGGTGTGTACGAGGCGCCTCACGGAGGTGAAGCGCCGACCCCTGACCGCATGCAACAGAAAAGCTCCGGCGCAAGCGCACGGAGCTTTGGAAGTTCGTGTCCTGCGCGGGCCCCTGCTGAGCAGAGCTTCGATCGCCTCGCGTTCTCACGCACGACGATGACCAGCGGTCTTCGGTTGCTCCTACTCTACCCCACCCGCGTCCCGCCGCCCAAATCAGGCGATCACCGTCGGTGCGCTGCGCGTCCTCCGTGGCCCGCGAGCGCGTCGGCGGCGCGGATCAGGCTCAGATGCGAGAGGGCCTGCGGGGTGTTGCCCGCATGCCGCGCATTCGCGACGTCGTACTCCTCCGACAGCAACCCGAGATCGTTCGTCATGCCGATCAGCCGCGTCATCAGGTCTCGGGCATCGTCGACCCGGCCACTGGTCGCATACTGCTCGACCAGCCAGAAGCTGCAGGCGATGAAGGGATGCTCCGCGCCCTCGAGCCCGTCGACCCCGGACTCCGTGCGATAGCGCCGTACGAAACCGTCGGCGAGCAGGGTGCGCTCGATCTGCTCGACCGTGCGGAGCATCCGCGGATCGTCGGGCGCGCAGTACCCGACCTGCGGAAGCACGAGCAGCGAGGCGTCCACCTCGGTCGACCCGTAGCGCTGGATGAAGTACCCGTGGTCGGCGTCGATTCCTCGCTGGTCGATCTCGCGCTGCAGAGAGTCGCGGACGACCGCCCACCGGTCGGCATCGCCCGGGAGCCCGTGCTCCTGCACGGCGCGGACCCCGCGGTCGAGCGCCGCCCACATCATGACCCGCGAATGCGTGAACCACTGCGGCTCGCCCCGGATCTCCCAGATGCCGTTGTCGGGGCGGTCGATCGAGGCGATCACCTGTTCGATGAGCGCCCGTTGCAGAGGCCACGAGAAGTCCCCTTCTTCGAGCCCGGCGATCCTGGCGCACTCCAGCGCGACCAGCACCTCGCCGATCACGTCGCCCTGGTACTGATCGACAGCACCGTTCCCGATCCGCACCGGTGCCGCCCCGTCGTAGCCGGGCAGACTCGTCAGCTCACGTTCGATCAGATCCCGCTCCCCCGCGATCCCGTACATGATCTGCACCTCGTTCGGCTCGCCGGCCACGGCCCGGAGCAGCCAACGCCGCCAGTGGTGCGCCTCAGAGAGGAAACCGTGCGCGATCAGTGCTTCGAGCGTCAGGGCGGCGTCCCGCAGCCAGACGAATCGATAGTCCCAGTTGCGCGAGCCGCCGAACTGCTCGGGAAGCGAAGTCGTGGCGGCGGCCACGATTCCGCCGGTGTCCTTGTTCGTGAGGGCGCGCAGCACGAGCAGCGACCGCACGACCTCGTCGCGGTGCTCTCCCTCGTGCTGGATGCCGCTCGCCCATCCCTGCCACCAGGATCGTGTCGCGGCGATCGCGTCGTCGACATCGAGCGGCGACGGAGCATGCTCATGCGAGGGGAACCAGCTGAGCGTCAGGTCGCGGGCCTCCGCTGCCGAGACGGTGAACGTCGCCCGGTGACGGTGGTCCTCCGCGATGAGCCGCACCCCGCGCACGATCACCGCCTCGGGTCCAGCCGTGGCTCGCAGCGCCGGCTCCTCGTTCGTGCCCACCTGTCGCACCCACGGCAGCCGGCGGGAGTAGTCGAAGTGCAGCCGCAGCTCGGTCACGAAATCGACGCGCCCCTCGATGCCCACGATCCGCCGCACGACATCGCTGCGCGACGACCCGTGCAGCGGCATGAACTCCTGCACCTCTGCGACGCCGTCGGTCGTCTCCCACCGTGTGACGAGGACGAACGTGTCCGACACGTAGTGACGATGCGACGTCGCCGTCGCATCGCTCGGGCGCAGCGTCCAGCATCCGTGGCTCGGGTCGCCGAGAAGAGCGCCGAACAACGACGACGAGTCGAAGCGCGGAAGGCAGAGCCAGTCGATGCTGCCGTCACGCGAGACGAGCGCACCGGAGCGGCAGTCGCTGAGCAGGGCGTAGTCCTCGATCGGGGCGGGCATCGACCGAGTCTGGCATGTTCACCCGAGGGTCGGACCGATTACGGTGAGAACATGATCGATGCGACGACGCTGGTGATCCTCGGTGCAGGGGGCGACCTCACCTCTCGGCTGCTCCTGCCCGCGCTGGGTCAGCTGCTGAAGAGAGAACCGGAGCGATCCGTGCGGATCGTCGGCGCCGACCGCGAGGAGTGGACGGATGCCGAGCTGCAGAGCGTCGTCGACACGGCCTTCGCCTCGATGGGCGCCGAGGACGCGGCGGCCCGTGTCGACGTCGCCTACGTGCGCACCGACATCACCCGCCCCGACGATCTGCGCTCGCTGTTGGGCGGGCTGTCCGGCCGTGTGGCCCTCTACTTCGCGGTGCCTCCCGCCGTCGCGGCGGCGTGCATCGCCGCACTCACGCCCGACATGCTGCCCGCGGGCGCGATGCTCGTGATGGAGAAGCCGTTCGGCACCGACGAATCGAGCGCCCGCGATCTGAATCGCATCCTCACCGCCCTCGAGCCCGAGACCCAGGTGTTCCGTGTCGACCACTTCCTGGGTCGCTCGACGACGCTGAACCTCCTCGGCGCGCGGTTCGCGAACCGCATCCTCGAACCGCTCTGGTCTGCCGAGAGCATCGAGTCCATCGACATCGTCTACGACGAGGCGCTGGCGCTCGAGGGACGTGCGGGCTACTACGACAGGGCCGGCGCACTGGTCGACATGATCCAGAGTCATCTGCTCCAGGTGCTGGCCGTTCTCGCGATGGAGGAGCCAGCCACCCTCGACGAGGTCGACTTCCGCGCCGCGACCGGCGCAGTGCTCCGCGCGACCACGGTGTGGGGCGACGACCCCGCCGGGTCGTCCCGCCGGGCCCGCTATACCGCTGGTGAGATCGACGGCACGGCGAAGCCGTCGTACGTCGACGAGCCGGGCGTGGATGCTGACCGGAAGACCGAGACGCTCGCCGAGGCGACATTCGAGGTCCGCAACGCGCGTTGGGCGGGCATCCCTTTCCGGCTCCGCTCCGGCAAGGCTCTCGGCACACCCGCCAGAGAGATCGTCGTGCGCTTCCGCCCTGTCCGCCACCTGCCGCGCGGCCTCACCGGCACATCCGACGGAGCGGTCCTGCGCTTCTCGCTCGGTCCCGACCGGATGTCGCTGGAGCTGAACCTCAACGCATCGGAGGACCCGCTCGAGCTGGAGCGGGCGATCCTGTCCGCGGAACTCGGCGAGGGCGCACTCAAGGCGTACGCCGAGGTGCTCTCCGGCGTCCTCGACGGCGATCCGATGCTGGCCGTGCGAGGAGACGCCGCCGAGCAGTCGTGGCGGATCGTCGCCCCCATCCTCGATGCGTGGCAGCGGGGCGATGTGCCTCTCGACGACTACGTCGCCGGATCCTCCGGCCCGGCGACCTGGCCCGCATACAGCTGAGACTCCGGGGTCGAGCCCGGGGACGCCCCGGGGCGGCGTGTGCGGGAGGGAGAGTCGGCGACCGGGGTTACCCTCGATAGGTGACCCCCGAACTCCAAGCTCGCATCGTCGCGGACTCCCGCGACCGCGTCGCCTGGATGCGGGCACGGTCTCGCGGGATCACCGCCACGGATGTCGCCGGGCTCACCAGCGAGCGATCGATCGCCCGCGCCGCCGACTCCAAGCTCGGCGGCGGGCCCCGCTTCGGGGGCAACGCCTACACCGATCACGGACGACGCCGCGAGCCCGAGATCGCCGCCTGGGTGGCGGCGACGCACGGCATCCTCCCCTCCTCGGCCCTGTTCCGCGCCGAGGTCGAGCACCGTCATCTCGCGACTCCCGACGGGATCGCGGTCGACTCCGACGGTCGCGTGAAGCTCGCGGAGATCAAGACCACGAACAAGGCGTTCCGCGGCATTCCCCGCACCTACCTCCGCCAGGTGTGGTGGCAGCAGCACGTGCTGGGGGCCGACCGCACGCTGTTCGTGTGGGAGGAGCACGTCGACTTCTCCCCCATCCACGACGAGCCCCGCTGCGTGTGGATCGACCGCGACGACCGTGAGATCGCGAAGCTCGTCGGCCTCGCCACAGACCTCATCGACGAGCTGTACCGGCGCACCACCGGACAGCAGGTGCCGACACGCATCGCGGATGCCGCGGCAGCCGCGGCCGCCAGCCGTCGAGAGCACCTGCGCGAGCGCGATGCGTTCCGCGCTCTCGCACTCGCCGACTGACCCGCCGTGACCCGAGCGGGCTCATGTGCAGGACGCATTGAGCCCGAGCAGCGCCACCGACAGCTGGCGCGACGCACCGGCCGACACCCACGAAGTGCCGGCCAGGAGGTTCGTCGCCGTCATCGTCGTCGTGCTCCCGAGGAGGTTGGAGATGAGGCTGGTGAGCAGGCTCTGGGTGAGCACCGCCGAGTGCGTGTAGAGGCCCGCGGCCGGTCCGGACGTCGTGATGTTCGCGGCAGGGACCACGGCCGTCGTCGCGCCCTGCGTGAGCGTGAGCCTGGTTCCGGTAGCGGCGTATGGCGACGTCCAGTCGAGCCTGACGCTCTGGAAGACTCCGAGACCGTTGTTCGACACTGCGCAGGCGACGATCGTCGGGGCTGGGACCCGGAAGGCCGTGATCGTGGTCCTCGCGTACTCCGGGTCGGTGAATGCCGCGTCCGTGGTCTGAGCGGTCGGCGCCAGCGCGACTCCGCAGAGCAGCGCCCCACCGGCGACACCGGCGAGGATGCGCTGCTGTCGCCGCATGGTCATGACTCGCCTCCGAGCTCTCCCGCGGAGCGGCGGCGCCGGCTCGCACTCAGCGCGGCACTGCCGGCCGCCAGAGCCAGCGCTCCGCCGATCGCCCAGTGAGCGAAGGGCACTGCACCCGTCGTCGCCAGCCCGCCGTCGGGTCCGACCGTCGCGGACTCTCCGGCACCGCGCGCGTGCACGCGCACCTGGGTGCTTCCGCTGTCCGCGCCGTCCAGCGTGATGACCAGCCTGAGGTGGGCCACCTCCGTGTCCGCCATCTCGACGATCGGCACCTCGAGCCCGTCGCGAGGTATCGACCGGTCGGACTCGAGCACGGTCGCGCCTCCCCGGCATCCGCTCTCGTCCCACTCCTGCGCACAGCGCAGCACGTCCATCACCAGCGCCGCACCGCCGTTCGCGCTGACTCCCACAGCCACGATCCCGGGGTCCGATGCCTCCGCACTCACCGTGACATCCCACTGCACCGGCTCGCCCGGCAGGAGGCTCGACGCGGCATCCCAGTCGGCGACGGACACCAGGCGCAGGATCTGTCCCTGCACGACCTCGGTCGAGGGTGAAGCCCACGCGGGGCTCACGGCGAGGAGCGCTCCGCAGACGACCGCGCAGGCACCCGCGGCGCAGGCCGCCCGCCGGTTCATCGGCCGACTCCCGCCGGATCCGCCTGCTCGCGACGCGTCTTCCGAGAGCGCGGCCAGAACGCCCAGACGACGAGGGCCGTCGCGCCGATCGTGAGTCCGCCCAGCACGTACGGATCGCCCATCGCCACGATCACGCCGGCGATGCCGGGGATCGAGAACAGCACGACCCGAACGGTCTGCACGGGGTAGGGATACGGGTCGTCGGCCGCGTTCGCGTCTCCCCGCATCGTGATCACCCGTTGGTCCCCGCTCGCGCCGGGAGCGATCGAGGTGATGCGGTGCGTGACCGGCAGATCACCGGGCCGGTCGACGGTGACGACGTCGCCGACCTGCACCTCGGATGCCGGCACGCTCTGCACCACCGCCACCGAACCCGCGGGAATCGTCGGCGCCATGGATCCCGTGCGGAACATGATGAGAGTGATGCCCGCCGTGACGGCGACGATCACGAGCACGACGCAGATCACCCCTGCCGCGGCGGCGAGCCAGAGGACGACATCGGCGAGCGCCCTCCCGAGAGCGCCTCGCCGGGGCGACCCATCGGATCCGGCGTACGTCGGTGACGCGGGCGCATGATCGATCGTGCCCTGTTCGCGCAGGCTCCGCCTCGTCGGTGCACTCATGTCTCCTCCTCACGTCACGCGATGCTGTGCCGCACGTCAGCTCGACACTCCCGCGACCTGCCATGTCTGGATCGCCGTCAGCCCCTGGGCACCGTTGTCGGTCGCTGCCGGCAGCGTCACCGCGAAGCAGTAGTTCACGGTCGTCCCCCCGTTGGCCGCGACCACCTGGGTGGCGGTGCCGCCGACCGACAGCAGCGAATTGTCGGGGACCACGGCCGTGCCGGCGGTGTAGGTCGTGCCGTTGCAGGCTGTTCCCGCGATGGCCCGCACTCCATAACGCAGGTAGGTGCCGAGTCCGGTTCCGGCCGTCGACGTCACGCTGAGCTGCAGGGTGCCGGCCACGGACGGATTCGCGGTCCGCACGCTGAACAGCGCGTACGTCGTGTTGCCGGGAGCCATGGCCGAGAACGGAGCGCTGAACGACAGTGCCGCCGGCGTACCCACGGGGTGGCTCGAGAACGTGGACCCGTCGGTCGCGCCGACGATGTCGAATCGCCCGGCGGTGAAGGTCGCATTGCCGTGTTCGGAATCGTTCCAGGCGGCCAGGGTCATCGTGGCCCCGACGCCGAACACCAGCCCGCCCGCGAGCACGGCGCGTATCCGACGGGAGAGCAGTCGCTTCCCCTCCCGCACGCTTCTGCGGGTGCCGGCCACGATCAGTCCGCAGTCGAGGTGGCCGTGAACTCCCACGTCGCGGTCGCGGCAGCGCCCTGTGCGAGACCTGCGCCCGCGGTCACCGCGAAGCACAGCTGCACAGGCGTTCCCGCCGTCCCTGCGGGCGTGCCCTCGGTCAGCGCAACGGATGTGGCCCCGGTCTGAGCGCTGAGCGTCGCGCCCGTCGCGACGACGGTACCCGCCGCTGTGGCATCGCACACGTCACCCGCGTCGATGGCCGTCACGGTGTATGAGAGGTTGGCCTCGTTGCCGCCCGTGCCCGCGGTGATCCCCGACGGCAGCAGTGTGGCGCCGTTGGTGGTCGTGCTGTCGAGACGCACCCAGAACGGCGCGTAGACGACGTCGCCCGGAGACATCGATGACGCCACGGCGGGGAGTTGGAACACGAGCGCCGCCGCCGTGTCCCCCAGGTCGACGTTGTGATCGTCGTACCCGCCGGTCGCGCTCGTGGTGGATCCCTCAAGATTGAACGAGCCTGCGGTGAAGGTGCCGGTCGCCGACTCCGAGTCGTTCCATGCCGCGAGCGTCACCCCGATTCCGACTCCGAGCACCAGCCCACCGGCCAGAACTGCCAGAACCTTGCGTTGCGTGTCCTTCTCAACCATGACATCCCCCTCAGGAATTCACGAGAAGCAGATGACTGGGGATGGTCGCCCTTCGCGGCCTGCATCCGAGTGCTCGTGTCGTTTCGAACAGCTTTGTCCAAGTACGACGCCCTTTCAAGGCCTTTCGAATCACGATTGCGCATTCTGGCTCATCAAATGCGTATAAACGTCTATCGGTTGCGACAACCGATCGGATGGTTGCAGTTCGTCCAGAGGTGCGAGTCAGCGTGCGAGAACGCGCTGGGCCTCGACGGACACTTCGGCCGCGATGGTGTCGAGCAGCGCTGAGCGCAGATTCCACTGCTGCCAGTACAGCCTGACTCTCAGCGGGGGCCCACCGAGAGGCACGAGCTCGCGCTCCTTCTGCAGGAGCGGCAGCATTCCCCACCCGAGGCCCAGCCGCACGGCGAGCGCGTAGTCATGAGACGCCGGCACGTAGTGCCGCGGTGCGCCCTGGTGCGCGACTCCCATCCGCTCGAGCCATTCATGCTGGAGAGTGTCACGCCTGTCGAAGTCGACGAACGGCGCGGCGCTCAGCGCTTCCCGGGTCACACCTGCCGAGAACCATCGTTCGGCGAAGGCCGGTTCCGCCATCGCGTGATACTCCAGCACGCCGAGGGGTGCGACGGAGCATCCGGCGACAGGTGCCGCCTCGCTGGTGACCGCCGCCATCACCGTGCCCGACTCCAGCAGCCGAGCTGTGAAGTTCTGGTCGTCGCGGTGCAGGTCGAAATCGATGTCGTGGGTTGCGGATAGCCGCGCGAGCGGAGGCAGGAACCACGTGGCCATCGAATCCGCATTCACGGCGAGCGGTATACGCGTGCGCGGCGCTTCGTCCCCCTCCAGGCCGAGCTCTGCGAGGGCATCGTGCTCGAGCAGTGCCAGCTGTCGAGCGAGGCGCACGACGGCCTCGCCCGCCTCGGTGAGGCGGGCGGGCTTGGTGCGCACGACGAGAACCCGGCCCAGCTGTTCCTCGAGCGTCTTGAGGCGCTGGCTCACAGCGGAAGGAGTCACGCGCAGCACCCGGGACGCCGCGTCGAGAGTGCCCTCATCGGCCACCGCGGCGACGGTGGCCGCGAGCTCTGGATCGATCTTCACTTAAGCGATGCTAACGGTACACAAGAAATCATCGCTGGTGCTCATGTGCAGGGCGTCCTTAGCGTGGACTCATGCTCTCTGTCTTCTCAGGTCTCGGACTCGGCCTCTCCCTGATCGTCGCCATCGGTGCGCAGAACGTGTTCGTCCTCCGCCAGGGCATCCGCAGAGAGCACGTCCTGCCCGTCGTCGTCATCTGCGCCGTGTCGGATGCCCTGCTCATCGCCGCCGGCGTGGCCGGACTCGGCTTCGTCATCTCCGCTGCCCCGTGGCTCGTGGCCGTCGCGCGCTGGGCAGGCGCCCTGTTCCTTCTCGCCTATGGCATCCTCGCCGCTCGCCGCGCCTGGAGAGGCGGCGAGGAGCTGCGAGTCGACCGGGCAGGCACGGACGACCCGGCGCGCGGGACGAACGGCGGAACGACGACCGCGACCCGCACCGCGCTCGCTCCCGTGGTCGCGACGGTTCTCGCCCTGACCTGGCTGAACCCGCACGTCTACCTCGACACGGTCCTGATGCTCGGGTCGATCGCCGCGACGCACGGCGACGAGCGCTGGCTGTTCGCCGCCGGAGCGATCGCCGCCAGCATCCTGTGGTTCACCGCCCTGGGTTTCGGCGCCCGCTACCTCGGCCGCTGGCTGCGCACGGAACGCGCCTGGCGCATCCTCGATGCGCTGATCGCCGTCGTCATGATCACCCTGGCCGTCAGCCTGGTGCTGCCCGTCCTCGGCGGCTGACCCGGGCCTCCGCAGGGCAGGACGGATTCCCGTCAGTCGCCGTCGAGAGGCCGCAGGATGCGAGCGAGGAACTTCCGGGTGCGCTCATGCTGCGGCGCACCGAAGACATCGGCGGGTGCGCCCTGTTCGACGACCACGCCGGCGTCCATGAAGAGCACATGGTCTGCCGCCTCCCGCGCGAAGCTCAGCTCGTGCGTCACCACGACCATGCTCCACCCCTCGTCCGCCAGCTCCTTGATCACGAGCAGGACCTCTCCCACGAGCTCGGGGTCGAGAGCGCTCGTCGGCTCATCGAAGAGCAGGAGGTCGGGCCGCAGAGCGAGAGCGCGGACGATGCCGACCCGCTGCTGCTGACCGCCGGAGAGCTCGTGCGGGCGAGCGTTCTCCTTGTCGGCGAGACCGACCCTCGCGAGCAGCACCCGCGCCTCGGCGACCACATCGGCCTTGGGACGCCCCTGCACCCGCCACGGACCCTCGATCACGTTCTCGAGCACAGACAGGTGGGGGAAGAGATTGTGATGCTGGAAGACCATCGCCGAGCGATCGCGCAGCGCGAGGCGCTTCTGTGCGCGCGTGCGCGTGGACACCCGATCCGACGGGGCGAAATCGATGTCGGGTCCCCCCGCGACGACGATCGTGCCGGCATCCGGGGTCTCAAGACCGTTGAGGGCGCGCAGCACCGTCGTCTTGCCCGACCCGCTGGGGCCGATCAGCACGACGACCTCGCCACGGTGCAGCGTGAGATCGATGCCCCTCAGCACCTCGTTGTCGCCGAAGCGCTTGTGCAGATCGCGAGCGGTCAGCAGAGCGTCCGCGGTCGACGCGGAGGACGGCACGGGGTCAGTGGGCGACATTGCGATCGAGTCTCCTCTCGAGTGCGCTCTGACCGAACGACAGCACCAGACAGATCACCCAGTACACCAATGCCGCGGCCAGGTAGACGACCATGAACTGCAGGGTTGCCGCCGCGATCTGCTGCGCCACCTTGAACAGCTCGGTCACGAGGATCAGCGACGCCAGCGATGTGTCCTTCACCAGCGAGATGAAGGTGTTCGACAGCGGCGGCACCGAGACCCGAGCGGCCTGCGGGAGGATCACACGCGTGAGAGTGCGCGTGCGATTCATGCCGACCGTGTACGCGGCCTCCCACTGACCCTTCGGCACGGACAGGATGGCTGCGCGCACCACCTCTGCTCCGTAGCCGCCGACGTTCAGCGACAGTGCGATGATCGCGCTGGTCCACGAATCGAGCTTGATCCCGACGGATCCGAGGCCGTAGAAGATCACGAACAGCTGGACGATCATCGGCGTCCCTCGGATGACCGAGATGTAGAACCTGGCGATCCCCGACAGCAACGGGTTGACCGAGATCCGCATGAGCGCTGCGCCGATGGCGAGCACGAGCCCGAACGCGAACGACACCAGTGCGAGCGGAACCGTCACCGTGATCCCCGCGAGGGCGATGGGCCCGAGCGAGTCGAGGAACAGCTGCCAGGGGTTCTGCACGGTTACTCGGTGACGTCTTCGCCGAAGTACTTGTCGCTGATCTCGGCCAGTGTGCCGTCTGCCCGCAGCTCGTCGAGCGCGCCGTCGATGGCCTCGACGAGAGCGGTCTTGTCCTTCGTGAACACGAAGGCCTGCTCTCCGGCCTCATCGGTCTCGGCGGCGATCTTGAGCCCCGTCGGGCTGTTCGTGGTCTCGTAGTCGAGGAACGTGAGCTTGTCGTTGATCGTCGCGTCGACGCGGCCCTGACGCAGCAGCTCCACAGCCTGCGCCCAGCCCTCGACACCTTCGACCTTGGCACCGGACTCGGTCGCCAGCTCGTACCAGTTGCTGGTCAGCGACTGCGCGGTGGTCTTGCCCTCGAGGTCGTCGAACGACGAGATGGAGTCGTCGTCCTCGGCGACCACGATCACTCCCGGCGAGACGGTGTACGGGGAGCTGAAGAGGTACTTCTCCTGGCGCTCCTCGTTGATGCTGACCTGGTTCGCGATCACGTCGAAGCGGCCGGCATCGAGACCGGCGAAGATCGCATCCCACTGGGTCTCCTGGAACTCGACCTCGAGATCGAGCTTGTCGGCGACCGCCTGGATGATCTCGACGTCGAAGCCGGTCAGGTCGCCCGTGCCGCCGTCATCGTGGAAGCTGAACGGACGGTATGTGCCCTCGGTGGCGACCGTCAGCGTGCCGTCCTTGACGAGGCCGAAGTCGGATCCGCCTTCGCTCGAGCTGCTCTCGGCAGGCGTGGTGCTGCCGCTGCAGGCGGTGAGCGCTGCGGCGGCGACGACCAGTGCGGTGACGGCGATGATGCGACGGGACATGTGACCCTCCTGGGGTGCGGTGAGGCGCGAGTGCTGTGGCGCGGAACTCATTCACAGTACGCGGCTTCGGTTCAGCATCGCACATCGGATGACGCCGGATGTCGTGTCGTGGAATGCAGAAAGGCCCCCGCAGATGCGGGGGCCTTTCTGGAATCACACTCAGATGGCGTTGACGTCCAGCGGGATGCCGGGGCCGAACGTGGTCGACACGGCGCCCTTCTGGATGTAACGGCCCTTCGAGCTCGACGGCTTGAGGCGGACGATCTCCTCGAGCGCTGCACCGATGTTCTCGTTCAGCTGCTCGGCGGAGAAGGAGGCCTTGCCGACGACGAAGTGCACGTTGGCGTGCTTGTCGACGCGGAACTCGATCTTTCCGCCCTTGATCTCCTCGACGGCCTTGGCCGTGTTGGGGGTCACGGTGCCGGTCTTCGGGTTCGGCATGAGTCCGCGCGGACCCAGGACCTTTCCGAGACGACCGACCTGGCCCATGAGCTCCGGGGTCGAGACGGCCGCGTCGAACGCGGTCCAGCCTGCGGCGACCTTCTCGATGAGCTCGGCGCCGCCGACCTCATCTGCACCTGCGGCGATCGCTGCCTCGGCCGCGGGGCCGGTGGCGAAGACGATGACGCGGGCGGTCTTACCGGTGCCGTGGGGCAGGATGACGGTGCCGCGCACCATCTGGTCTGCCTTGCGGGGGTCGACGGCGAGCTTCAGCGCGACCTCGACGGTCGAGTCGAACTTCGACGACCCGGTCTCCTTGGCGAGGGCGACTGCCTCGGTGGGAGTGTAGAAACGGTCTGCCTCGATCTTCTCGGCGGCAGCCTTGTAAGCCTTGGACTTGGTAGCCATGATTATTCTCCTCAGCCCTCGACCGTGATGCCCATGGAGCGGGCGGTGCCGGCGATGATCTTCGAGGCGGCCTCGATGTCGTTCGCGTTCAGGTCGGCCTGCTTCTGCTCGGCGATCTGACGGACCTGCTCCTTGGTGATCTTCGCCACCTTGACCGTGTGCGGCGTCGACGAGCCCTTGGGCACGCCGGCGGCCTTCTTGATGAGCTCCGCGGCCGGCGGGGTCTTCAGGATGAACGTGAAGCTGCGGTCCTCGTAGACGGTGATCTCGACGGGGATGACGTTGCCGCGCTGCGACTCGGTCGCGGCGTTGTACGCCTTGCAGAACTCCATGATGTTGACGCCATGCTGACCGAGCGCGGGGCCGATCGGCGGCGCCGGGTTGGCTGCACCGGCGTTGATCTGAAGCTTGATCAGGCCGGTCACCTTCTTCTTCGGTGCCATATCCTCTTCCTTTCATCGAACGGATGCCGGTTGCATCCGCTCTCCCGCGAACCCGGCATCTCCGGGCTGCGGTCGTCTGGGCGCACGCCGAAGCGGCGCACAAACCAGACAAGTCTACCTGATCCCGAGACATGCGCGGAACGCGAGAACGGCCGCCCCGAAAGGGACGGCCGTTCTCGGAGAAGCGTGTGTCAGATCATCTTCGTGACCTGGTCGAACGACAGCTCGACCGGGGTCTCGCGCTCGAAGAGCGACACGAGCACCGTGAGCTTGCCGCTCTCGGGCTTGATCTCGCTGATCGAACCGGGAAGACCCGCGAACGAGCCCTCCTTGATCGTGATGGTCTCGCCGACCTCGAAGTCGACCTCGGCCGGAAGCGGACGGGCGACGGCGAGGCCGCCCTTCGACGCGATGTTCTTGGCGGTCGGGACGTCCTTGACCTCGACGAGCGACTTCAGCATGTTGAAGGCCTCTTCGAAACGCAGCGGCGTCGGGTTGTGGGCGTTGCCCACGAAGCCGGTGACGCCGGGCGTGTGACGCACGACCGACCAGGTGTCTTCCGTGAGCTCCATGCGCACGAGCACGTAGCCCGGGATGCGCACGCGGGTGACCATCTTGCGCTGGCCGTTCTTGATCTCGACCACGTCTTCCATCGGGACCTCGACCTGGTAGATCTCGTCCTCGACCTCGAGCGTCGACTTGCGCTGCTCGATGTTGGCCTTGACCTTGCGCTCGAACCCGGCGTACGAGTGGATGACGTACCACTTGCCCGGAAGCATCCGCAGGTCGAGGCGGAAAGCCTCGTAGGGGTCTTCCTCGGAGTCGTCCTCGTCGGCGTCGGCGGCTTCCTCAGCCTCCACGGCCGCGGCCACCGGGTCGTCGTCCTCGTCGGCGTCGACGACGGGGCGGTCGTCCTCGCCGTTCACGTCGGGGCCGTCGTACGGGGTGACCTCGTCGGCCGCTTCCGCTGCCTGCTCGGCGGTCTCTTCCGCCACGGATTCGTTGAGGACCTCAGCGGCGGCCTCAGCCTCAGCCGCTTCGTCAAGGTTGAGAGCGTCGTTCACGATCGCGTCCGCCTCCGGGTCGTTGATGTCGATGTCGGTGTCGTCGTCCTGCGCAGCGGCGTCGTCGTCTCCGTCGACGTCCTCGATGTGGAGGGCGACATGTTCGGCCGAGGTGGCCGACTGCTCTTCCGCAGCGAGCACGTTGCCCTCCTGGGCTTCGTCCTCTTCGCTGGACTGCTCGGCAGCCGTCGCCCAGTCGGCGTCGTCGGAATATCGTTCAGACACGTTGTTTCTTTCCAATCACTGCGGCCAGGGCCGCGAGGGCGTCAGGCGCCCGGGACCCCGAAGACGATGTGCGTCACCCAGGCGAACAGGGTGTCCAGACCGTAGACGATGCCCATGACGATGAGAACGAAGACGAGCACCACTGCGGTGAACTTGACCAGTTCCTTGCGGGTCGGCGTGACGACCTTGCGCAGCTCGGCGATGACCTGACGGAAGAACAGGGCGATCCCTGCGAAGAAGCCCGCGATGCCGCGCTTCTTCTCGCGGGTGGCGCCGGCCGCGACGACCTCGCCGCGCGGTTCGTCCTGATCCATCCTGAATGTACCTTTCGTGTGTCAGCGTGTGCTGACGCGCAGGGCGGACAGGAATCGAACCTGCAACCTGCGGTTTTGGAGACCGCTGCTCTGCCAATTGAGCTACCGCCCTAGAGACCGGGAGGTCTCGGGGTGTCATCTCCATCCTGCCATCGTTACCCGACCGCAAGGACCGGGGCACGGCGAAAGAATGCAGACAACAACTGCTCGTCAAGCATACGGCATCCGTCGGTCAGCGCCGAACCGGGTCCGCTCCCGTGGTTGTTGTTAGGCTCGGCGGGCGGACGAAACGGGAGGGGGCGCAGTGAGCGCTGACGTGCAGCAGTTCCAGGTGGACCTGCGCGGCGTCGTCGACCTCCTGAGCCGCCACATCTACTCGAGTCCCCGCGTGTATCTGCGCGAGCTGCTGCAGAACGCCCGTGATGCGATCACGGCGCGGCGGGAGCTCGACGGCCAGGGCGGGAGCATCCGCATCACGGCGCTGAGCGACGACGCCGGCGAGTTCGTGCTGCGCGACGACGGGATCGGGCTGACCGCCGCGGAGATCGGCGATCTGCTCGCCACTGTGGGGCGCAGCTCGAAGCGCGACATCTTCGATCTCCCGCGCACCGACTACCTCGGCCAGTTCGGCATCGGTCTGCTGAGCTGCTTCATGGTCGCCGATTCGATCGTCATCCGTTCGCGCAGCGTGCGGGGCGGCCCGGCCGTCGAGTGGACGGGCAGCGCCGACGGAACCTTCCGCGTCGTGGAGATCGACGACGACCTGCCGATCGGCACCAGTGTGCATCTCCGCCCCCGTTTCGACTCCGACGACCTGCTGCGCCCCCCAGCCGTGCGCGAGCTGGCCACGACGTTCGCGGAGTTCCTCCCCGTGCGGGTGATCCTCGAGTCCTCGAACGGAGACCTCGACATCACCAGGCGCGCGCCGTTCCTCGACCCCGCCGACGACATCGACGGCGCTGTGCAGTACGGACGCGACCTGCTCGGCGCGAGTCCGCTCGACGCCATCGAGCTGAGCGAGCCGGCGACCGGCACACGGGGACTCGCCTACGTCCTGCCGTACGCTCCCCCGCCGGGTGCCCGACAGACCACCCGCATGTATCTCGGCAGGATGCTCCTGGGCGAACGAGTCGATGACGTGCTGCCCGAATGGGCCTTCTTCGTGCGCGCCGTGGTCGATTCGACCGGCCTCGCCCCGACGGCGAGCCGCGAATCGCTCGTCGACGACACGGCTCTCGAGCACGTCCGCGACCAGCTCGGCGCCGGCATCCGCCGCTGGGTGCTCGAACTGGGCCTGAGGGAGCCCCACAGACTCGCCCAGTTCGTGGCGATCCATGAGGTCGGCCTGAAGTCGCTGGTCCGGCACGACGACCAGCTCGCGCAGTTCATCACGCGCTGGCTGACCCTCGAGACGACCCACGGGACGATGCGCATCGGCGATCTCGTCGAACGCTACCCGCACGTGCGGTTCGCCGCGTCCGTCGACGAGTTCCGCCAGGTCGCCGGGATCTCCCCAGGCTCCGAGGTGCTGGTCAACGGCGGCTACCTGTACGACGCGGACCTCGTGCGGATGCTGCCGGAGCTCTACCCCCACGTGACGGTCGAACTCGTCGACGTCACCGGGGAGCTGGATCGCCTCGACCCTCCGCCGCTGGACGATCGGGACGCCGCCCTGGCCCTCGAGGAGCGGGCCGGCGGCGTGCTGACGGCATCCGGCTGCTCCGTCACCGTGCGGTCGATCGACCAGCCCGAACTCGCAGCGCTGTACGTCGCCGACCCCGAGGTGCTGCGCCGGATCGACCGCGGCCGCACGAAGGGCATCACCGGCTCGCTGTGGGGTGGGGTGCTCGACCGTATCGACTCGACCCTCTCGGCCTCCCGCGATGACGATCTCAGCGCACGCCTGTGCCTGAACTGGTCGAACCGCGTCGTGCGTGCCCTCGTTCGCGTGCAGGACGACGCGGTGTTCGCCCGCACCGTGCAACTGCTCTACATCCAGGCGCTGCTGGCCGGACACCATCCCCTCTCCGACTCCGATCGCGCGCTCATGTCGACCGCGCTCTCGGATCTCGTCTCGCTGTCTGCCGGCGTCGAAGCGGATTCGATCCCCTTCGACGACGCCCCCTGACCGCGCTCCGACCCGCTCGCTCCGACCGCTCGCTCCGACCGCTCGCTCTGCTCGAAGGATCCCCCATGACCAGTCCGAAGAAGCGCTTCTCCCAGCTCATCGACGAGATCGACCGCACGCCCTGGGGTCCTGCGGAGCAGGCGCTGGTCGCCGACGCCGTCGCGCTCGCGATCGAGCTCGGCGACGAGCGACTCGAGTACGAGGCGCGAATGAGGCAGACCGCCTCCGCGAACATGAACGGCGCGACCGACGTGATGCTGAACTCCTTCGCGTGGTGCCTGGCCCGACACGACTCCGACCCGCAGCGCTTCCCCGGCGATCTCGACTACGGCGGCGCCGATCTGATGTGGCAGTTCAAATGGATGGCCTCGTCTCTCCGTTCGTCGCCCGCGTTCTCGACGGAGCAGATCGCCGCGGTTCTCGACGACATGGAGACCCACTACCGCGCCGCGGGACTCGGCATGAGCGGGGTGCTCACGGCCCGTTTCGAAGACGCCTGGGACGCAGGTCGACTCGACGACGCCGAGGCTCTGCGCGCGCAGCTCGAGGCCACGCCCCGCGACGACCACAGTCACTGCGACGCCTGCGGACGCAGCCAGTTCGCCGGATTCTTCGCCGAGACCGATCGGGATGCCGAGGCCATCCGGCTCGTCGAGGAGATGCTCGAAGGCGGCTTCTCGTGCGGCGAGGAGCCCGAGCACGCCCTGTCGCGAGTGCTCGTGCCCTACCTGCGCGCCGGACGCTTCGACGAGGCGAGGAACGCGCATCTGCGCAGCTACCGGCTCGCGAAGGACAACCCCGACAACCTGCGGATCGTCGCCAACAACATCGTGTTCGCCGCTGTCACCGGCAACGAGGCGCGTGCGCTCGCGAAGGTCGAGCGTCACATCGGCTGGCTCGCTCACGACGGACTCAACGTCGATGCCCATTTCGCCGCGCTGGCGGCCTTCGCCTTCGCCCTCGATCGCGTCACCGCTGCGGGCCACGCGGATGCCGCCGTGCGCGGTGCCGACTCCCCGGCGCTCGCCGAGTTCTTCGGGGCGCACGACGAAGCATGGCGTGCCGCCGAACTCGCCGCAGCGGCCTGGGCCGCCGCCGAGCGCATCGGCTCGGACTTCGACCGGCGAGACGGCACCGAGGGCCACTCCCGCAGCCTCGCCCGACTGCGTGCTCTCGCCGACGAGCACTACGACGTGCCGATCCGGTCGGATGCCTTCGTCACCGCACCAGAGGCGGCGGCACCCGATGGTCCCGACGCCTGGTTCGAACGGGCGATGAACCTCGCGCAGTTCGGCGCAGAGCACGAGACGCTGCGCGCACTGCCGCACGCGCTGAGCATCGACGACCCCACGAAGCTCTCGCAGCTCTTGTCGATGCGCCTCGGCATCCTGATCGCCCTCGACCGCGTCGACGAGGCGGCCGACCTGCTGCCCGCGCGGATCGACGCCCTGCGCGCCGCCGGTCTCGACGCGCAGGCCGATCTCGAGCAGCGCCTGGGCCTCGCGACCTTCGGCCTGAACACCCCCGATGCCGCAGCGGCGCTCGAGGACGAACTGGCGAAGGCCGATGCTCTGCCCGCATGGTCGCGTGGAGATCTGGCGATCAGCCGTGCGTCGCTGCACCTGCGCGCGGATGAGCCTGGCGCGGCCCTCGACATGGCCGAGATCGCGGCTCGCGCCTTCGCCGAGGCGGAGGATGTGCGCCTCTCGAACACGACGACGCTCTTCGCCATCTCGGCCGTGCTGCACAGGGGCGACGTCGAGGCGGCATCCGCTCTGCTCGACCGCTTCCTGGCCCAGGACGATCTCAGCGTCGGTCATCGCGCACAGGCCCTGCAGACGCGCGCCAGGGTGCGCGGCGGAACCGAGTCGTTCGCGGAGGGCGCCGCGGATGCCGATGAGGCGACCCGGCTTCTCGCAGGTCTCGGCGCGACCACGGCCCTGGCCGGGGCGCACCTGCTCGCAGGAGCGCTCTGGGAGGACGCGGGCGACCCCGAGAAGGCCGTCACCCGCTACCGGGTCACCTCGCGGCTCGTCGCAGAGGAGGGCGGCGATCAGGCCGGCGCGGACTTCCGGCTCGCACGTGCGATGCTGGCGGCAGGCGACGCCGACGTGGCTGCCGAGCTCTTCGGTCAGGTGCTCGAGCGCGAGGAGCAGGCCGAGGTCCCGGCCGCCTCCCGCGCGATGACGGCGTCTCTTCTCGCCCGCGCTCTCGGCTCGGCCGGCGAGTTCGGACAGGCGGTCGGTGCGTTCGGATACGCCGCTGAACTCTTCGGTCAGGCCGAGGAGCATGCCGACCAGGCGATGTCGCTGACCGAGCGTGCCAAGATCCTCGCCCGGTTCGACGAGCACGGCGACGCGATCGCGTCGCTCGAATCAGCATCCGAGATCGTGCGCCGAGCGCCCGAGGCGGTCGGCGCGCTCGCCGACGTGCTGCACAACCTCGGACAGGCCTATGCCGCCGTGCAGGACGACCGGGCCTTCGCCGCCTTCGACGAGGTGGCCGCGCTCGCTCAGCAGCACGAGGCGTCGTGGCTGCTCGCCGACGTCACGGACTCGCGGGCCCGGGCGTTCGCCCAATTCGGTCGGATCGACGAGGCCGTGGCCGCCGCTCTCACGGCAGCCGACGCATTCGCGGCGGTCGGTGATGCGGGCTCGGCCGGCGGCTCGGAGCTCTTCGCCGCCCGGCTTCTCGCCGGCGACGACCGGGCCGCCGACTCCGTGCCGGTCTACCGCAGCGCTCTCGAGCACGCCGAGGGCCATGCGCCGCTGCGGCAGGTCTCGGCGCTCGAACTCGGCACGGTGCTCGAGGCACTGGGCCGCCAGGTCGAGGCGGCCGAAGTGCGTGCGCTCATCGACAGCTGAGGCGGCGTGCGTCCGTCGGACGCGCGCGGCTCAGAGGAACTGGCGCCAGTTGGCCCGCGCGAGGTCGAGCAGCTCGTCACCCTTGCCCGACATCACCGTGCGGATCGCGTACAGCGCGAAGCCCTTGACCTGCTCGGCCTCGATCGCCGGCGGCATCGACAGCTCCTGCCGCTCGGTCACGACGTCGAGCAGTGCAGGGCCGTCGTGCGCGAGCACCTCGCGGACGGCATCCGGCAGGTCCTCGCTGTTCTCGACCCGACGGGCGAAGATCCCCATGGCCTCGGCGATGGCCGCGAAGCTCGGGTTGTCGAGCGAGGTGCCGTAGTTGACGAAGCCCGCGGCCTTCATCTCGAGTTCGACGAAGTTCAGTGACGAGTTGTTCACGACGATCGTCTTCACGGGCAGTCTGTTCTGCGTGAGCGTGAGCAGTTCGCCCAGCATCATCGCGAGCCCGCCGTCGCCGGCGAGCGCGACCACCTGACGATCCGGATGCGAGACCTGGGCGCCGATGCCGTGCAGCAGCGCGTTCGCCATCGACCCGTGCGTGAACGAGCCGATCAGACGTCGGTTCTCGGTCATCGACAGATAACGGGCGGCCCACACGGTGGGCGAGCCGACGTCGGCGGTGAAGATCGCGTCATCCGCGGCCTGCTCGTCGAGCAGCCGAGCGAGGTACTGCGGGTGGATGGGTCGACCGGCCTTGGTCGGCGTCGCGAGGTCGTCGAGCTTGGCCCTGGTCTTGCGATAGTGCGCAGTGGAGTCGTCGAGATGACCGCGATCGCTCTTCTCCGCCAGTCGCGGCAGCAGCGCCGTGACGGTCGCGCCGACATCGCCGACCAGTCCGAGATCGAGCGGATGCCGCTTGCCGAGCTGCGAGCCGCGGATGTCGACCTGGATCGTCGTGGCGTGCTCGGGGTAGAACTGCTCGTACGGGAAGTCGCTGCCCAGCACCAGCAGCGTGTCGGCGGCTTCCATCGCCCGGTAGCCGGAGGCGAAGCCGAGCAGCCCGGTCATGCCGACGTCGAACGGGTTGTCGTACTCGATGAACTCCTTGCCCCGCAGCGCGTGCACGATCGGAGCACCGAGTCGATCGGCGAGCGCGACGACCTCGTCGTGGGCCCCCTCGACACCTGCGCCGGCGAGGATCGTGGTCTTCTTCGAGGCATTGAGCAGGGTCGCCGCGCGTGCCAGCTCGTCTCCGCTCGGCACGATCACCGGACGCGAGCGTTCGATGACCACGGCGCGGTCGTCGGCGATCTCCGAGAGGGCGACGTCGCCGGGGATCACGAGCACTGCGACCCCGCGCTGTTCGATCGCGGCGCGCATCGCGATCTCCAGCAGCCTCGGCATCTGCTGGGGGTCGGCGACGTACTCGACATAGACGCTGCACTCGCGGAAGAGCTCCTGCGGGTGGGTCTCCTGGAAGTATCCGGTGCCGATCTCGGTCGTCGGGATGTGAGCCGCGATCGCGAGCACGGGCACCCGGGAGCGGTTGGCGTCATAGAGTCCGTTGATCAGGTGCAGGTTGCCCGGCCCGCACGACCCGGCCACCACCGCCAGGTCGCCGGTCAGCGCCGCATCCGCCGCTGCCGCGAAGGCCGCGGACTCCTCGTGCCGCACGTGCACCCAGCGGATGCCGCCGTCCTTTCGGAGGGCATCCGTGAATCCGTTGAGGGAGTCACCAGGAAGGCCGTAGACACGGTCGATCCCATTGGCGCGGAGGGTCTTGACGATGTTCGCTGCGACGGTTGCCATGCTTCCAACCTACGCCCGGCTGCCGAGACGGGCTCCGGCATCCGTCGAGCATCGTCTCGACACCCGTGGCTCACGTCCGCATGCGGGGGCGGGAGTTGAAAAGGGGCGGATGCCGACGCATCCGCCCCTCCCAACCGCGCTCAGCCGATGCGGATGAGCTTCTTGTTGACGAACTCGTCTGCGGCGAGGTGGCCCAGCTCACGCGAGGTGCCGCTGCGCTTGATGCCGCCGAAAGGCAGCTCGGGGCTGTCGGCCAGCACCAGGTTGACGTAGACCATGCCCGCCTCGATGTTGTCGGCGACGCGCTCTGCCTGCTCGGCATCGGTCGTGAAGACGTAGGAGCCGAGCCCGAACGTGGTGTCGTTCGCGAGGGCGACGGCGGCGTCCTCGTCGGCGACCCGGTAGACGACGGCCGCGGGGCCGAAGAGCTCCTCGCGGTAGACGTTCATGTCCGGCGTGACGTCGGCGAGCACGGTCGGGGCGAAGAACGCTCCGTCGCGGGTGCCGCCGGTCAGCAGCGTCGCGCCCTGCTCGACGGCCTGGTCGATCTGCTTCTGCAGGTTCTCGGCAGCCGCCTCCGACGAGACGGGACCGAGAACGGTGTCGTCGAGCGTCGGGTCGGTCGCCTGGACGGATGCCATCGCGGCGGTGAACTTCTCGACGAAGGCGTCGTACAGGCCGTCGACGATGATGAACCGCTTCGCGCCGTTGCACGCCTGACCGTTGTTGTCGAGGCGCGCGTCGACGCCCGCCTGCACGGTCGCGTCGAGGTCATCGGTCGAGAGCACGATGAACGGGTCGGATCCGCCGAGCTCGAGCGCGACCTTCTTGAGGTTGCGGCCGGCGATCTCGGCGACGGCTGCGCCGGCACGCTCCGAGCCCGTGAGCGAGACTCCCTGCACGCGCGGGTCGGCGATCATGTCGGCGATCTGCTCGTTCGTCGCGAGGACGTTCTGGTACGCCCCCTTCGGGAACCCGGCGTCGTGGTAGATCGCCTCGATCGCGGTCGACGACTCCGGGCACTGCGGAGCCGGCTTCAGCAGGATCGTGTTGCCGACGATCAGGTTCGGCGCGGCGAAGCGGACGATCTGGTACGCCGGGAAGTTCCACGGCATGATGCCGACGAGCGGTCCGAGCGACGACCGGCGGACGATCGCCGAGCCCTCTCCGAGGATGGCGATCGGCTGGTCGGCCATGATCGCCTCGGCCTGGTCGGCGTAGTACTCGGCGATGTCGGCGGCGAAGTCGACCTCGCCGAGCGCGGCCTCGCGCGGCTTGCCCATCTCGCGCACGAACACGTCGGCGAGCTCCTCGCGACGCTCGCGGTGCAGTTCCGCAGCACGGCGGAGGAGCGCTGCGCGCTCAGCCACGGTCGACGAACGCGACCATTCGCGGTGCGCCTCGTCGGCGGCGGCGACCGCCTCCTCGATCTGCGCGTCCGTGAACGTGTCGAAGGACGCCAGCGTCTCTCCGGTGGCGGGGTTGATGACGGCGTAATCGGTCATGTTCTCTCCTCCTCTGGCCGGCCGGTCAGGAGACCGGGATCAGCGTGTACTTGGTGGACAGGTACTCGTGGATGCCTTCGAGACCGCCCTCGCGGCCGACGCCGGACTGCTTGACGCCGCCGAAGGGGGCTGCGGCGTTCGACACCACGCCCACGTTGAGACCCATCATGCCGGTCTCGAGCCGGTCGATCATCCGCTGCCCGCGCTGCAGGTTCTCGGTGAAGACGTACGAGACGAGTCCGTACTCGGTGTCGTTCGCGAGGCGGACGGCCTCGTCCTCGGTCTCGAAGGTCGCGATCGCGAGCACCGGGCCGAAGATCTCCTCGCGAAGGATCGCCGAGCCCGCGACCACGTCGGTGAGCACCGTCGGCTCGTAGAACGTGCCGGTGCCCTCGACCGCCTTGCCACCCGCGAGCAGCGTCGCGCCGCGCTCGACGGCGTCGTCGACGAGCTCTCCGGCCTTGGCGACGGCATCCTCGTCGATCAGCGGGCCGATGGCCACGCCCTCCTCCGTGCCGCGGCCGATCTTCATCGCGTTGACGCGCTCGGTGACCTTGCGGCCGAACTCCTCGGCGACGTCCTTGTGCACGATGAAGCGGTTGGCGGCGGTGCACGCCTGGCCGATGTTGCGGAACTTCGCAGCCAGTGCGCCGTCGACCGCCTTGTCGAGGTCGGCATCGTCGAAGACGACGAACGGCGCATTGCCGCCGAGCTCCATCGACACGCGCAGCACGCCCTCGGCGGCCTGGGCGATGAGCTTGCGACCCACCTCGGTCGAACCCGTGAACGACAGCTTGCGCAGGCGGGGGTCGGCGATGATCGGGGCCGACAGCGCCGACGACTTCGACGTCTGCACGACATTGACGACACCCTTGGGCAGACCCGCCTTCTCGAGCAGCGTGGTGAAGAACATCGTCGTCAGCGGCGTGAGTGCCGGGGGCTTGATCACCACGGTGCAGCCCGCAGCGAGCGCCGGGGCGATCTTGCGAGTGGCCATCGCGAACGGGAAGTTCCACGGCGTCACGAAGAACGACGGACCGACGGGTCGCTGCGAGACGACCATGTTGCCGGTGCCCTCGGGGTTGATGCCGTAGCGGCCGCTGATGCGCACCGCCTCCTCGCTGAACCAGCGCAGGAACTCGCCACCGTAGCCGACCTCGCCGCGCGCCTCGGCGAGCGGCTTGCCCATCTCGAGCGTCATCAGCAGCGCGAGGTCCTCCTTGTGCTCCTGCACGAGGTCGAACGCCCGGCGCAGGATGTCGCTGCGGGTGCGGGGTGCGGTCGCAGCCCACGCGTCCTGCGCGGCGACCGCGGCATCCAGCGCGCGGATGCCGTCGGCCGGGGTCGCGTCGGCGATCGACCGGATGACCGCACCGGTCGCGGGGTCCTTCACGTCGAACGTGCCCCCGGTCTCGCCGTCGATCCACTCTCCCCCGATGAAGAGGCCGGTGGGGATGCTGTCGAGCAGCGCCTGCTCAGTCTGAGTGCTCATGGAATCTCTTTCTGTGGGGATGAGGATGCCGGTGCCGGGGATTCCGTCAGCGTCGGCGGATGCTCGCGGGAGCATCCACGCTGAGGGTCTCGCCACGGAAGAACGCCGGGCGCTTGATGGACTGCCAGATCATGATGACGATGCCGATGCCGATGATGCCGACGCCGAGGACGAACACGAGTCCGAGTCCGCCGATGTTCGACCCGCTGCCGTACGCGGGGTCCATCGAGTCGATGAGAGTCGTGACGAACAGCACGGCGAGGATCACACCGCCGACGAGTGGGAACAGGAACGTGAAGAAGAAGCTCCTGGCCGAGTCGAACCACTGCTTGCGGAAGTACCAGACGCACGCGAACGCGGTGAGGCCGTAGTAGAAGCAGATCATCATGCCCAGCGACAGGATGGTGTCGGTGAGGACGTTCTCGCTCACCAGACGCATGACGGCGTAGAAGACGGATGCGACCACGGCCGAGACGATCGTCGAGTACCCGGGGGTGAAGAAGCGCGGGCTGACGCGGGCGAACTTCTTCGGCAGCGCGCCGTAGTGTCCCATCGCCAGCAGCGTGCGAGCCGGGCCGACCGCGGTCGACTGCAGCGAGGCCGCCGAGCTCGACAGCACGGCGAGCGACACCAGGAACGCCAGCGGCCCCAGGATCGGGTCGGAGAGAGCGAAGAAGACGTTCGCCGAGATGTCCTCGTTCGCGAGCCCGTACTCCCCTGTGCCGACGCCGGCGAACATGGTGAGGCCGATCGCCAGCAGCAGGTAGAGGGCGACGACGACGACGACCGTGACCATCGCGGCGCGCCCCGGCGTCTTCGCCGGGTCCTTCGTCTCCTCGTTCATGGTGAGGACGACGTCCCAGCCCCAGAAGATGAAGATCGACAAGGACAGCCCGGCGGCGAAGGCGCTGAACGACGGCACCTCGAACGGGTTGAACCACGACCAGGAGAATGCGGTCGGCTCGGGAGCGTCTCCGGAGACGGCCTTGACGATCGCGACGGTCGCGAACACCACGAGCACGATCACCTGGAAGCCCACCAGGATGTACTGGAACTTCTGCGTGGTCTGCATGTCGCGGTACGACACGAGCGTCGCACCGAGCATGAAGAGCAGACACACGACGACGTTGAGGATCGGGTTGAACGCCAGGTCGGCGATCTCAGGGTTGCCGCTGAGCTGGGCGATCAGGAGGAAGAGGAACTCGACCGCGATGCCGGCGAGGTTCGACAGCACGATGACGGTGGCGGCGATCAGGCCCCAGCCCGTCATCCAGCCGATCCACGGCCCGAATGCCCGCACTCCCCATGTGAACGAGGTGCCCGAGTCCGGCATCACGCGATTGAGCTCGCGGTAGCCGAAGGCGGTCAGGAGCATCGGGATGAAGCCGACGAGCATGATCGCGGGCACCTGGGTGCCGACGACGGCGACGGTCGGTCCGAGCGACGCGGTGAGCGTGTAGGCCGGGGCGATCGTGGAGACGCCGATGACGACGGCTCCGAGCACTCCGACGGCACCCGCACTCAGCCCTTTCTGCGAGATGCCGGTCGTCACACCGGATACGGGCTCCTTCGCCCGGTTCGTGCTGCTCATCAGCGGACTCCTGCTTCGGCGCGCGTGCGCGGGACGACGATCATGGGGACGGGCAGTTCGTGCAGCATCTTCGCTGCTGTCGAGCCCAGGAACAGGCGGCGCGGCTGCGCCAGACGGCTCGAGCCGACCAGGACGACCTCGCCGGGGAGCCACGACAGGTTCGCGACGGCATCTTCGACGGTGTCGCCGGGGGCCTCTTCGACCTCGGCCTTCAGCTCCTCGGGAAGCAGGCTCCTGGCCACCTCGAGCACGTCGTTCGCATGCGCGTCGCCGACCACGCGGATCGCGCCGGTGTCGAGACCCGGCGGCACGTCGAACGGCACGAGCGAGATCAGGCGCAGACCGACGCGCGACTCGGTCGCGATCGCGGCGGCCTCGTCGAGGAGGTTGTCGGCGCCGGCGCGGTTGCCGACCGCAGCCGTCACCCGCGGAAGCACGTGGTCGTCCTGCTCGGCCGTGCCTGCGGGGGCCAGCGCGACAGGGATCGTCGACGAGTGCAGCAGCTCCGACGCGACGCTGCCGAGGCGGTGGCGGCCGAAGATGCTGCCGCCGGCGGTGCCGATGACGATCAGCCTGGCGTCGAACTCCTCGCCGGCGGCGATCAGCCCTTCGGCGAAGGACTCCGCGAACCGCACATGGCCCGTGCGCGTGAGCTCCTGCGGCAGGCGGACGACGGCATCCTCGAGCCATTCCTTCGCCTGACGGCGGATGTGGTCCTCATACGCTCGCTCCGGAGGAACGGCGGCGCTGCGGGTGCCCTCGGACGGCAGCACGATCACCAGGTGCAGCACCGCTCCGAGGCTGCGGGCGAGCCGGGCGCCGAGCGCCGCGGCATCCGCTCCCGCATCCGTCGCCGTGTAGCCGACGACGACCGCCCCGGTCATCAGCCGGCCTCGACCGTGTCGCCTGCGGCGCGGGCGGCGTCGACGATGTTCGAGGCCGCGAGGTGACCCATGCGGATCGCGCCGTCGACGTGCTGGTAGCCCGCTCCGGCCATGTCGCTGCACGCGAAGTGGATGGGTCCGACGGCCGAGCGGAGGTCGGCACCGTAGCGGTGCAGTCCGCCCATGTCGAAGCTCGCCGCGTATGCTCCGCGGGTCCACTCCTCGGTGCCCCAGTCGCTCTCGTAATAGACGACCGGGTTCTTGGCCTCGGGGCCGTAGTAGTGCGACAGCGACTCGAGGATGCGCTCCTTGCGCTCGTCGGCCGACAGCGCGAACAGGTCGTCGGCGTTCTGATCGCTGACGAAGCCGACCAGGGTGCCTCGCTCGTCGCCGTGGTTGGTGTTGTCATACGCCTCGTGCGACAGCTCGTAGGGGCTGAACGCGGTGCCGCTCAGGCCCTGTTCGCGCCAGAACGGACGGTCGTAGACGGCGTGCACCTTGATCACGAAACCCATGGAGATGTGCTGGTGCATCTGGTGCTGGCGACGCGGCAGCGGAGGCACGAACGCGATGCGGCTGTAGAGCACCGGCGCGTGCGCGAGGATCGCGAAACGCGCGCGCACGGTGGTGTCGTCGGTCGTGGCGGTCACTCCCTCGGCGCCCCATTCGAGCGATCGCACCGGCTGGTTCAGCAGGACGTCGTCACCCAGTCGCTCGGCGAGCAGCACAGGAACCTGCTGCAGACCGCCCACGACCCGCTTGTCGAGGATGAAGTCTGCGTCGACGAGGTTCGAGTACGAGCCGGCCGACGCGGCCATCAGCAGCGACTGGAGCAGCGAGAACGAGTGCGTGGGCTTCGTGAGCATTGCGGAACCGGTCGCGAAGGCGAGGTTGCGCACGGCCTCGTCGTCGTCGGTCTGCGCGCGCAGCCAGGCATCCCACGTGACCGAGTCCCACTCCTCGGCGTGCGGGTGCTCCCACGGACGGTCGGGGTCGATCTCGGCGACCATGGCGTCGAGGCGCTCGGTGATCTCGGCGATGACGGCCTCGGTCGCCTCCGACACCGGGAACATCTCGCCCGTGAAGCGGTGCGTCTGGCCGTCGGGGCCGACGTAGACGCTGTCGCCCTCGCGGTAACGGCTGTAGGTCTCGAGACCGAGCTCCTCGATCGTGTCCTTCAGCGCGTCCTGGTCGGGCGAGACCCACTGGCCGCCGATCTCGAGCATGGCGCCGTCGATGACGTCGGTCCACAGTCGTCCGCCGACGCGATCACGCGCTTCGAGGACGGCGACCGACAGTCCGGCCTTGCGCAGGTCGTTCGCGGCCGTGAGCCCTGCGGCTCCCGCACCCACGATCAGCACGTCACGAGTGATCTCAGCCATCTGCTTCTCCTTCATTGGAAACGGTGTGCCGGCCGCGACTCGAAATCCCCCGATCCTCGTCGCGGCCGGACGTGTGGTGGCAGTCGCGGGCGAACCGCGACCGCTGGTCTGTCAGCCCGCTGTGGCGGCGAGCGCGGCCGCGACGACGTCGAGGCCCTCGTTCAGCAGGTCGTCGCCGATCGAGAGCGGCGGGAGGAACCGGATGACGTTGCCGTACGTGCCGCACGTCAGGACGATGACGCCCTGCGCGACGCACGCCTTGGCGACGGCTGCGGTGAGGGCGGCGTCGGGCGCGTTGGTCTCGGGGTCGACGAACTCGGCGGCGATCATCGCGCCGTGTCCGCGGATGTCGCCGATGCGGGCGTCCTCCTCCTGCATGGCTCCGAGGCGTGCCGTGAGGATCTCACCGATCTCGCGAGCGCGCTCGATCACGCCGTCGTTCTCGAACACGTCGATCGCGGCGAGCGCCGCGGCGCAGGCGATCGGGTTTCCGCCGTAGGTGCCGCCGAGTCCGCCCGAGTGCGAGGCGTCCATGATCTCGGAGCGACCGGTGACGGCGGCGAGCGGCAGTCCGCCCGCGATGCCCTTGGCGGTGGTGATGAGGTCGGGCTCGATGCCGAAGATCTCGCTCGCGAACATGTGGCCGGTGCGGGCGAAGCCCGTCTGCACCTCGTCGGCGATGAAGACGACGCCGTTCGCGCGGCACCATGCGGCGATCGCCGGCAGGAAGCCCTCGGCCGGGACGATGAAGCCGCCCTCGCCCTGGATCGGCTCGATGATGACGGCGGCCAGGTTGTCGGCGCCGATCTGCTTCTCGAGCTGCAGGATGACGCGGGATGCCGCCTCTGGGCCGGCGAGTCCGTCGCGGAAGGGGTACGACATCGGGGCGCGGTACACCTCGGGGGCGAACGGGCCGAAGCCGCTCTTGTAGGGCATCGACTTGGCCGTCAGCGCCATGGTGAGGTTCGTGCGGCCGTGGTAGCCGTGGTCGAAGGCGACGACAGCCTGGCGACCGGTGTGCTTGCGGGCGATCTTGATCGCGTTCTCGACCGCTTCGGCGCCCGAGTTGAACAGGGCGCTCTTCTTGGCGAAGTCGCCGGGAGTGAGGCGGTTGAGCGCTTCGGCGACCTCGATGTACGACTCGTACGGCGAGATCATGAAACAGGTGTGGGTGAACTGCGCGGCCTGGGCGGCGACGGCTGCCGCGACCTTCGGATGCGCATTGCCGACGGTCGTGACCGCGATGCCCGAGCCGAGGTCGATCAGCGAGTTGCCGTCGGCGTCGACGACCACTCCCCCGCCTGCGGCGACCGCTGCGACGGGGACCGTGTGCCCGACGCCGGCCGCGACGGCATCGGCCTTGCGGGCGAGGATCTCGGCCGAGCGGGGGCCGGGAAGGTCGGTGACGAGGCGACGCTCCTGGGGGAGGTCGGGTCCGCCGAGGGGAACTGCAACAGCTGCGGTGTCGAGGAGAGCCATGCCGTGAGCGTACGACCGCATCCGACGTCGGCGCATTCGCCGAACTGTACAATCTGGGAGAGATCATCGCCCGAGCGTACAAGCGCTGATCCGGATGCCGAGAGGAGCGCCGCGTATGGACGACGCCGAACAGCCCACGCTGCGTGCCCTGTTCCGGCGCCGGGATCTCGGGCTCGTCCTCATCTCGGACGCGGACGGCCTTCCGGACGGCGCCCTCGATCGCCCGTTGCGGTGGGTGCACAGCTCCGACCTCGCCGACCCGACGCCGTTCCTCGCCGAGGACCTCGCTCTGCTGACGACCGGAACCCAGTTCGACGCCGGCACCGACGTCGATGTCTATGTGGGGCGCCTCGCGGATCGCGGGGTGCTCGGCCTCGGATTCGGCACGGACGTGCACCGCGCGGGAGTCCCCGAGGAGCTGATCCTCGAGTGCGCCCGCCGCGGGATCCCCCTGTTCGAGGTGCCATACCGCACGCCGTTCATCGCGGTCGCCCGCGCGCACTCCGAGGCCATCGCAGCGCAGGCGTACGCCCGCAGATCATGGGCGCTCGACACCCAGCGCGCACTCGCACTGGCAGCGCTCCGACCGCAGGGACTCGATGCGACGGTCGCAGAGCTGGGCCGCCGCCTCGACGTCTGGGCGGGCATGTACGACGCGGCCGGCGCCCTGCAGCTGTCGCACCCCCGATCGGCCGTGACGGCGGGACGCCTGACCGAGCTCGGCGAACGGGTCACCGAGATCCTCACCCGCGGGCTCGAGGCCGGGCAGTCGCTCACGATCGACGATCAGACCTTCACGCTCTTCACGGTCGGACGCGGCGGGCATCTGCGCGGAGTGATCGCGCTGGCCGTCGACGCGCTCGACGCCGAGGCGCGCACGGTCGTCACCTCGGTGATCGCGATGGCCGGACTCGCGCTCGAGCAGAGCGACCAGCTCGCCCGCAGCAAGCGTCGACTGAACTCGCAGCTGCTGAGCTCGCTGCTCGACGACGATCCGGCCCTCGCTCGCAAGGTCCTCGGCTCGATGCCGGCTGCGCCTGTCGTGGTGGCGATCGCCGCGGATGCGCCGACCGGGCCGTTCGCCGACTGGTGGGATCGACGCAGGGCAGAGCACGGCACGGCCAGCTTCCTCGCCGAATCATCGGAGGGCGTGGTGCTCTGCCTGTCGACGGTCGACGACGCGCTGCTCGACGAGGTCGCGACCCGGTTCGGCATCCGCATCGGCGCATCCGGTTCCGAGTCGTACGACGCGTTCTCCCGGGCGCACGCACAGGCGCTCGCCGCACTCCGCCAGCAGTCCGGCGCAGGGGTGTTCCACTTCGCCGACGCCGCCGGATCCAGCATCCTGAGTGCTCTGGCCACGGATGAGGCCCGTCTGGTCGCCGAGTCGCGGCTCGCGCCGATCCGCGACCACGACGCACGATCGGGCGGGGACCTCGAACGATCGCTGCGCACCTGGCTCGAGCACGATGCCAAGGCGGACCCTGCGGCGGCGGCACTCGGCGTGCACCGCCATACGCTGCGGTCGCGGATCGCCCAGGCCGGGGCACTCCTGGGAAGCGATCTCTCGTCGTTCCCCGCCCGTGCCGAGCTGTGGACGCTGCTGCAGACCGCGCGGGACTAGCTCGCCGCGCGGGGCATCTCAGCGCGGCGCATGCGCCTCGAGGAACTCGTACACATCGGTCGTGTCGACACCCGGGAAGGCTCCGGTCGGCAGCGTGGCGAGCAGGGTGCGCGGAGTTCTGACGTTGGGCCAGGAGTTCTCGCGCCACCGCCCTTCGAGATCGGCGGGGGCGCGGCGGCAGCACACCTCGACCGAGTGCTTCGAGACTCCTCGGTGCGGGGTGTCGCGCCCGACGAACCACTTCGTGTCGTCGAATCGCACGCCGACGCTGACCGAGTGCAGGCCCTCACTCGATGCCTCGACGCGAGCCGTGCACCAGTACGTGCCGTTGCCCGTATCGGTGTACTGGTAGTACGGGTTGAACCGGTCGTCCTCGTCGAACACCACACGGCTGGTCCATCGGCGGCAGCACATCTGCCCCTCGATCGACCCGAGCCGGTCGGTCGGGAAGTTCACGTCGTCGTTCTCGTATGCCTTGGTGATCGTGCCCGACTCATGCACCTTGAGGAAGTGCACGGGGATGTCGAGGTGCCGCGTGGCGAGGTTCGTGAAACGGTGCGCCGCGGTCTCGTACGAGACGGAATAGGCGTCGCGCAGGTCCTCGATCGAGATCGCCCGCCGCGACTTCGCGTCCTTCAGCGCCGGCACGACATGGGCCTCCGGCACCAGCAGCGCCCCCGTGAGATAGTTCGTCTCGACGCGCTGGCGTAGGAATTCCGCGTAGCTGCGCGGCTCGGAGTGGCCGAGGATGCGACTGGACAGTGCCTGCAGCACAGCGGTCCGCGCGTCGCCCTTCGCCGGGACGCTGCTCGAGAGGTACAGCCGCCCGTTCGCGAGATCGGCGACGCTGCGAGTCGTCTGCGGAAGGTCAGGGGCGTAGTGCAGGGTGAATCCGAGGTAGGCGGCGATCTCCGAGGCGGTGCGCTGAGTGAGAGGTCCGCCGGGGTGCCCGACCGCCGCGAGGATCTCGGCCGCCTTGGTCTCGAGGTCGGCGAAGTGGTTGTCCTGCCTGCGCATCAGGTGGCGCAGCTCGACGTTCGCTCGCCGGGCCTCCTCGGGCGTGGCAGCGCGCTCGTCTTTGAGGCGGTCGATCTCGCCGTGCAGCGCGAGCAGGGCCTTGAGCGCGTCGATGGGCATGCTCTTCGCGATCCGGAAGGGCTCGATGCCCAGAGCCTGGAACGTCTGCCCCTTCATCGCCCGTTCGAGCGCGATCTCGATCGCACTGCGCTCGTCGAGCGGCTCGCCCTCGAGCAGCGCGTCGATCGTGACGCCGAGAGCACGCGCGATCGCCTGCAGCTGAGTGAGCTTCGGCTCGCGCTTCCCCGTCTCGATCATCGACATCTGGCTGGGCGCTCGATCGACGGCCGCGGCGAGGTCGTCCAGGGTCATCCCGCGGGCCGTGCGCAGCTGACGGATGCGGCGTCCGATCGTGAGGGCGTCGGCGTCTTCTTCGATCGCTGAGGGGCTCATGCGGCCGATTCTGTCACAGAAACAGAATTTCCGGTGATCTTCACGCGTCGGATGGCCTGCTGAGGGCAGCTTCTTCACGCACAGTGGACACACGCCACCCGGCTTCACGGTCCGGGCATCCAACGGAGGAGACACCATGACGAACACCGCCCAGAACCACACCCCTCGCCCCGCAGGGCTGCGCGCCGGCGACCAGGTTCAGACGGCAGCCGAGCTCCGGGAGATCTGGGAGACGGATCCCCGCTGGGACGGCGTCGAGCGCACGTACTCGGCCGAGGACGTCATCCGCATTCGCGGGTCGGTCCGCGAGGACTCCACCCTCGCCCACCGCGGGGCCGAGAACCTGTGGAACCTGCTGCACACCGAGGACTACGTCCGGGCGCTCGGCGCCTACACCGGCGGCCAGGCCGTGCAGCAGGTGCGTGCCGGCCTCAAGGCGATCTACCTCTCGGGCTGGCAGGTCGCCGCCGACGGCAACCTCGCCGGGCAGACCTACCCCGACCAGTCGCTCTACCCCGCGAACTCGGTGCCGGCGGTCGTACGGCGCATCAACAATGCACTGATCCGCCAGGACCAGCTCGAGCACGCCGAGGGCGAGGTCACCCAGGACTGGCTCGCGCCGATCGTCGCCGACGCCGAGGCCGGCTTCGGCGGACCGCTCAACGCCTACGAGCTCGCGCAGTCGCTGATCCAGGCCGGTGCCGCGGCCATCCACTGGGAGGATCAGCTCGCCAGCGAGAAGAAATGCGGACACCTCGGCGGTAAGGTGCTGGTGCCCACCCAGCAGCACATCCGCACCCTGAATGCGGCGCGCCTCGCGGCGGATGCGGCCGGCGTCCCGACGGTGATCATCGCCCGCACGGACGCTCTCGCCGCAGACCTGCTCACGAGCGACGTCGACGAACGCGACCAGCAGTTCACCACCGGCGAGCGCACGACGGAGGGCTTCTACCGCATCCGCCCCGGCATCGAGTCGGTCATCAGCCGTGGGCTCGCATTCGCGCCATACGCCGATCTGCTGTGGGTCGAGACGGGCGAGCCCGACATCGAGCTCGCACGGGAGTTCGCCACCGCGATCCATGCGCAGTTCCCGGGCAAGCTGCTCGCTTACAACTGCTCCCCGAGCTTCAACTGGAAGCGCCACCTGTCGGACGCCGAGATCGCGACGTTCCAGCAGGAGCTGGCCGACCTGGGCTACAAGTTCCAGTTCATCACGCTCGCCGGCTTCCACGCCCTGAACCACTCGATGTTCGACCTCGCCCGCGGGTACGCCGAGCGCGCCATGAGCGCGTACGTCGAACTGCAGGAGGCCGAGTTCGCCGCCGAGGCGAACGGCTACACCGCCACCAAGCACCAGCGCGAGGCGGGCACCGGCTACTTCGACGTCATCTCCACCGCGCTCAACCCCGACAGCGCGACCCTCGCCCTCGCGGGCTCCACCGAAGCCGCGCAGTTCCACTGAGCCATCTGAAAAGGACCCGATGATCATGACCACTCCCACCGCACCCCCGACCACCAGCCCGACCACGGCTCCGATCCAGACCACGCAGCAGGGCCCGGCGATCACCGTCACCGGCCCCCTGCGCGAGCGCTACGACGAGATCCTCACCCCCGAGGCGATCGCGTTCCTCACCGAGCTGCACCACCGGTTCGCCTCACGCCGCCACGATCGGCTGGCCGACCGGATGCGCCGACGGTTCGAGATCGGCAACGGCCACGACCCGCGCTTCCGCGACGACACGGCGCACATCCGTGCGGATGCCGACTGGCGGGTCGCAGGCGCGGGGCCCGGTCTCGAGCACCGCCGCGTCGAGATCACGGGTCCGACCGACCCGAAGATGACGATCAACGCGCTCAACTCCGGCGCTCGCGTGTGGCTCGCCGACCAGGAGGATGCCACGAGCCCCACCTGGACGAACGTCATCGAGGGCCAGCTGTCGCTGCGCGACGCCATCCGCGGCGAGCTGTCGTTCCGCTCCCCCGAGGGCAAGGAGTACCAGGTCACCGCCGAGCGCACACCGACGATCGTAATGCGACCGCGGGGTTGGCACCTGCCGGAGAAGCACCTGCAGTTCACCGACCGTGCAGGGCGCCGCACGGCGGCATCCGGCTCGCTCGTCGACTTCGGCCTGTACTTCTTCCACAACGCGCAGGAGCTCATCGCGAACGGCCGGGGTCCCTACTTCTACATCGCGAAGATCGAATCGAGCGAAGAGGCGAAGCTGTGGGACGACGTGTTCTCCTTCAGCGAGGAGTACATCGGCATCCCGCACGGCACGATCCGCGCGACAGTGCTGATCGAGACCCTGCCCGCGGCCTTCGAGATGGACGAGATCCTCTACGAGCTGCGCGACCACTGCGCGGGCCTCAACGCCGGACGCTGGGACTACATCTTCTCGATCATCAAGAACTACCGCGGCCGCGGCGCACGTTTCGTGCTCCCGGACCGCAGCGAGGTGACGATGACGGTGCCGTTCATGCGGGCGTACACCGAGCTGCTCGTGCAGACCTGCCACAAGCGCGGCGCCTATGCGATCGGCGGCATGAGCGCCTTCATCCCGAATCGCCGCGACCCCGAGGTGACCGAGCGCGCGATCGAGAAGGTCTCCGCCGACAAGAAGCGCGAGGCCGCCGACGGCTTCGACGGTACGTGGGTCGCCCACCCCGATCTGATCCCCACCGCGCTGGCCGAGTTCGACGCCGTGCTCGGCGACGACCCGAACCAGGTCGGTCGTCAGCGCCCCGAGGTCATGGTGACCGCGTCGCAGCTCCTCGACCTGCACATCGGGCGTCCGATCACCGCGCAGGGAGTCCGCGACAACGTGTCCGTGGCGATCCGCTATCTCGAAGCATGGCTGCGGGGTCTCGGCGCCGTGGCCATCGACAACCTGATGGAGGATGCCGCGACAGCGGAGATCAGCCGTTCGCAGGTGTGGCAGTGGATCCACCAGGACCGCTCCACCGAGGACGGCACGGCGATCACCGTCGACCACGTCGAGGGCCTGATCTCCGACGTTCTCGGCGAGGTCGACCGGCACGACGGCGACCGATTCGACGATGCCGCCTCCGTGTTCCGCGACGTCGCCCTGCAGGAGGAGTTCCCGGCCTTCCTGACGCTCGGCGCCTACAGCAGGTTCCTCGTCGAGGAGGCCTGAGCCTTCCACGGCGCAGCCCCTCGGATGCCGTCCGCCGGCATCCGAGGGGCTCCCTCGTGCGTGATGCGGACGATCGCCGGAGCCCGCTGTCACCAGCGGGCGTAGCCTGGGAACATGAGCGACGCGTGGTCTGACATCTCGTCCGAGTTCCTCCACCTGTACCCGCGTGGACGCCGGCTGATCGCTGTCGCTGGAGCGGATGCCGAGCGCTCGCGTCGAGCGGCGGACGACCTCGGCGCCGCGCTGATCGCCGCCGAGCAGCAGGTCGAGCGCACGCACAGCACGGATGCCGATGAAGCGGCCTTGCGCGACGATGTGATCACGCCGTTCCGCGCCGACTCCGATCCGGCGACGGTCCTGATCGTGTCGGGCCCGGCAGGGCTGCTCAGCCCGACGGCGAGGGGCCTGTGGAACTTCATCGTGTGGCAGCTCGCCGACGACGAGGCCCCGCACTCCATCGCCAACGCGATCGTCGATGTGACGGACCCGGCGGCTCCGACGCGGCGTTTCGCCGACTACTGCGCGCTGCCCTCGTCGTTCGGCGCGTGAGGCCGAGAGGGATTCGCGGGTGCCCCGGTCTCCCCTGACCGAAGCACCCGCACGTCCACCCGCGCGCTCGCGCAGGTGGTCCGTCATGCCCGACGCTCTCGCGCCTGTCCCCCGAACTTCCGGACGGGCGATCCCGCCGCGTCCGGAAGCCGTGACGGCCGACGCGCGAGGAGCCGAGCTCCGTCGCCATCTGCCGCCAAGGCCCGCCTGGGGACACGGGCAAGCCCAGGTTAGAAGCGCGTCCGGTGAGGCGGAAGCGTCGGCGAGGGTTCGGTCACCGCGTGCGCTCCTTCGGGCACTCAGCGACGCACTTGGCACGGGATTCGCGCTCCCGTGTCACTGGCGGGGTGACGTCAGGCGCCCGAGCCTGACTGCTCGTCGCTGAGCAGCATCGCTTCGGCGAGTCGGGGAGGCTGTGTGCGAGCCGCGAGGCGGAAGGCGCTCGGACTCAGCCCCACATGCCGAGAGAACTGCGCCCGCAGTGCGGAGGCATCGGCGAAGCCCGACCGTGCTGCGACCGCGGCGAGGTCCTGCGGCGGCGTCGCGACCAGCTCCTCGCGAGCCGTCACGAGACGACGACGCAGCAGCCGGGCCGCGGGGCCCTCATCGGCGCCCTCGTAGAGGCGGAAGAGTTGACGACGACTCACGTGCAGGTCTGCGGCGAGCTCGGCGAGGCTGAACGAGGGGTCTCGATGCCGTCGCTCGATGATGCGACCCGCCTCTGCGCGGAACTCGCTCGCCCTGCTCGTCTCCCCGTCGCCGGGAAGCTGTCGGAAGAGTCCCCTCACGAGCGCGATCAGCGCCGCCTCGGTGCCCGCGAGCGCTCCCTGCCCCTGATCGGGGTCCCTCGACCACTCGAACAGCATCCGTCCGAACGACGCGCCCGCCGCCCGCGTCAGCGGGGTGTCGGGGAACAGCTCCGCGCCTCGGGCGAGAACGTGCCGGTAGCCGGGGATGGCCGCGACGGGGACGACCACGCCTGTCGTGTCGCTCACGCCCAGGTGCTCGACGGCCGATGCGCCCATGCTCGACATGAATCCCATCCTGCCGACGTTCATCAACTGCACCCCGGCAGCAGTGCGCAGTCGCTGTCCGCCCTGATTCGAGGCGCCGACGATGACGATGTCCTCGTCGTCGGGCGAACCCTGCTCATAACTCACGGTGTGCGGCGTCTCGAGCGTGCTGTAGAGCATGGTCGCGCCGATGGATCTGCGCAGCAGCGCGGCTTCGAACGCGTCGGGATCGGCGGCCTTCATCGCGCCGAAGTTCGACAGCTGAAGCATCCCGTGCCTGCCGTCCAGGCGGATCACCTCGCGCGAGAACCAATCCGGCGGCGCCCAGCGCTGCGGACGCTCGCCCGGGGGCATCCACGGCTCGCCGGAGAGCCGCACCACCCAGGCGGCCAACTCCGCGTCGTCGATCATCCGCACCATCGCAACCCCCAGCGGAGCTCGCCGCCTGCGCATCGGCCGCCCCGTCCCCGCCCTCACGATAGGGATGCACCTCAGGCCGTGCAATATACAGGCGCGCCACCCGGCGGGCCGGGGGTCGGGTGCGCGGGGACGATCAGCGGAACGACGCAGCCACCGAGTTGCGGTGATAGTCGAACACGATGCTGGTCCTGGTCGAGGCGACGCTGCTCTGGGCCGAGAGGTGCTCGAGGACGAACTCGCGCATCTCCGACGAATCCGCGACGGCGATGTGCAGAAGGAAGTCGTCGTCGCCGCCCAGGAAGAACACCTGGATCACCTGCGGCAGCACCCGCACCCGGTCGGCGAACTCGACGATGCTCTCGCGGCGACCGCTCGGACGAAGCGTGACTCCGATGATGGCCTGCAGACCCGCGCCCAGCTTCCGCTCGTCGACGCTGGCGTGGAAGCCGCTGATGACGCCGCGTTCGACGAGCGCCCGGAGACGGGCGTGCGCGGTCGAGGGTGCGACTCCGAGGTGGCCGGCGAGTTCAGCGTTCGTCATCCGCCCGTCGGCGCTGAGGAGCTGCACGATCCGCGCGTCGATCGCATCGAGGGCCGGGGCCCGAAGGGTGTTCGGTTGAGGTGTGTCGGGCGCGGTCTCCATGCGAATGATTATGCAGGATTCCGTCGAACTACGAATCTTCTTCAGGCATTCTGTCCAATGATCGACGTTTCTGCGATTCTGAGATGCACTCAGGCAACCGTCACTTGGAGGATCGATGAAGATCGGCGTGCCGACCGAGGTCAAGAACAACGAGAACCGCACTGCTCTCACGCCCGCCGGCGTCGACCGCCTCGTGCACGAGGGCCACCGCGTGCTCGTGCAGTCCGGAGCGGGAGTCGGATCAGGCATCTCCGACGAGGCGTACCGGATCGCGGGCGCGGAGATCGTCGAGACCGCCGAGGAGACGTGGGGCGAGGCGGAGCTGCTCATCAAGGTGAAGGAGCCGATCGCCCAGGAGTACGGCTTCCTGCGCTCGGATCTCACCCTCTTCACCTACCTGCATCTCGCCGCCGACCGTGCACTGACTGCGGCGCTCGTCGACGCGGGCACCACCGCCGTCGCTTACGAGACGGTCCAGCTGCCCGACCGGAGTCTCCCGCTGCTCGTGCCCATGAGCGAGATCGCGGGCCGCCTGTCCGTGACGATGGGGTCGTACTCCCTCATGAGATCCGCGGGAGGACGCGGCGTGCTCATGGGCGGCATCGCCGGCGCCCCGCGCGCCAAGACCGTCGTGATCGGCGGCGGCGTCGCCGGTGAGCATGCGGCCGCGAACGCGCTCGGGCTCGGGTCCCAGGTGACCGTCATCGACATCTCGCTGCCGCGACTGCGCGAGCTCGAGCACCGCTACGGCGGCGCGCTCCAGACCCGTGCGTCGAGCCGGTACGACATCGCCGAGGAGCTCGCGACCGCCGACCTGGTCATCGGATCCGTGCTCATCCCCGGAGCTGCGGCGCCGAAGCTCGTGACCGAGGACATGGTCGCCACTATGAAGCCCGGATCCGTGCTGGTCGACATCGCGATCGATCAGGGCGGATGCTTCGAAGGCTCGCGCCCGACGACGCACGACGATCCGACGTTCGCGGTGCACGACTCCATCTACTACTGCGTCGCGAACATGCCGGGCGCGGTGCCCGAGACGGCCACGCGCGCCCTGACCAACGCCACGCTCCCCTACGTCTCGGCCATCGCCGGCAAGGGGTGGGAGCGTGCGGCCGCCGACGACGCCGCACTCGCCCAGGGCCTCAACGTGCAGGGCGGACGCATCACCTTGGAGGCCGTGTCACGCGCGCACGGCCTCCACACCGCCTGACCCGGCACCAGCACGAAAGAACCGTGATTCTTGTCGACGATCCACCCGTCATCGACGCGCCCCACCCGGGTACGCTCGTAGTCGTGACCGAACGCGCTCCTCTCTCTCGCAAGCTCTCCGCCATCGCCGAATCCGCGACCCTGAAGGTCGACGCCAAGGCCAAGGCGCTCAAGGCCGAAGGCAAGCCCGTCATCTCGTATGCGGCCGGCGAGCCCGACTTCGCGACTCCGCAGTTCATCGTCGATGCCGCGGCCGAGGCTCTCGCCGATCCCGCGAGCTACCGGTACACCCCGGCTCCCGGCCTGCCTGCGCTGCGAGAGGCGATCGCAGCGAAGACGCTGCGGGACTCCGGCCTCGAGGTCTCACCGAGTCAGGTCATCGTGACCAACGGCGGCAAGCAGTCGGTGTACCAGGCGTTCCAGGCCGTGGTGAACCCGGGCGACGAGGTGCTGCTCCCCGCCCCGTACTGGACCACCTACCCCGAGGCGATCCGTCTCGCAGACGGCACGCCGGTCGAGGTCTTCGCGGGCGCCGATCAGGACTACAAGGTCACCGTCGACCAGCTCGAGGCCGCTCGCACCGAGCGCACGACCGCGCTCGTCTTCGTGTCGCCCTCGAACCCCACCGGGTCGGTCTACACGGCCGAGGAGACCGCAGCCATCGGCGAGTGGGCCCTCGAGCACGGCATCTGGATCATCTCAGACGAGATCTACCAGAACCTCACCTATGAGGGTGTCAAGGCCACCTCGATCGTCGAGGCCGTGCCCGCCGTGGCGGGGCAGACGATCCTCGTCAACGGCGTCGCGAAGACCTACGCGATGACGGGGTGGCGCGTGGGCTGGATGGTCGGACCCGCGGATGCCATCAAGGTCGCTGCGAACCTGCAGTCGCACCTGTCGAGCAACGTCAACAACGTCGCGCAGAAGGCCGCGATCGCCGCCCTCAACGGCCCCCAGACCGAAGCCGAGCAGTTCCGTGAGGCGTTCGACCGCCGCCGGCGCCTCATCGTGTCGGAGCTGTCGAAGATCGACGGACTCGTCGTGCCGAACCCGCTCGGCGCCTTCTACGTGTACCCCGATGTGCAGGGCCTGCTCGGTCGCACGTGGGGCGGCAAGACGCCGACGACCTCGCTCGAGCTCGCCGACCTCATCCTGGAGCAGGCCGAGGTGGCCGTCGTCCCGGGCGAGGCATTCGGCCCCTCCGGGTACATCCGCATGTCGTACGCGCTCGGCGACGACCAGCTCCTCGAGGGTGTCCAGCGGCTGCAGCGCCTGTTCGCCTGACGCCGGTCTGCGACGAGATCACTCCTCGTCGTGGAAGCCGATCAGCCAGCGGATGCCGTAGCGGTCGGTGACGGTCCCGTCGTAGTCGCCCCACGGGCGCTTCTGCAGGGCGTCGGTCACTCGACCGTGCTCTGACAGCTGGTCGAACCAGCTCGTCAGCGTCGACGCGTCGGCGGTGCCGAGCAGAGAGAGGAACATCCCGCTCATCTGCACGGCATCGTCGTCCGCACCGGCATCCGCTCCCGCCAGCTCGACCGGACCGGTGAGCTGTCCGTGCGCGACCGCATCGGCCGGCCCGTCCGCACGACCCGCACTGGCGTAGTCGACGAGCTGTAGCTCACCTCCGAAGACGTCGCGGTAGTGCTCCAGCGCTTCGGCTGCGTTTCCGGGGAACAGCAGGTACGGGATCAGTCCGCTCATGCCGCGAGTGTACGGCGAACGCGTGATGTTGTCAGGCGGGCGCGGCTCGGGCTCGCTGCGCCGCGACTCAGAGCTCGACGCCGAGCAGCACGGGCTCGGGCTGCAGCACCAGACCGAACTCGGAGTGGACGCGGCTCTGGATGAACCGTGCGAGCTCCGAGACCTCGGCCGCTGTCGCACCGCCCCGGTTGGTGAGGGCGAGGGCGTGCTTCGTCGAGACCGACGCGCGCGAGCGCGGCAGCTTGAACCCCTTGCGGATCCCGGCCTGCTCGATCAGCCACGCAGCACTCACCTTGACGTCGGGGGCCTCGGGCTTTGCGGCAGGAACATAGCCGTCGTACGAGGCGAGCGGGATCACCGTGACGGCATCGAGATCGGGCGTCACCGGCCACCGCGGGCACTCGGGCGGCAGAGCACGGGCCACGACCTCCGGCACGATCGCGTTCTGGAAGAACGAGCCGACGCCGTGCGTGTCCGGATCGTTCTCGTCGAGCAGCATCCCCTTGGAGGCTCGGGTGGCGAGGATCCGCTCGCGCACCCAGGTCAACGGCACCGGGGCGTCGGAGTCCAGACCCAGTGCTCTGCGGAGCTGCTCCCCGCGCACCACGCGCTCGTCGGCGACGAGGAGATCGACGGTGACCGAGAGGATCACCGCACGGCGCTGCGGCACGCTGCCGTAGTGGTGCTTGAGCACGGACGTGCGGAAACCGAGTCCGAGTTCGGATGCCGGTACCACCGACACCTCGCCGGTGGCCTCGTCGATCAGCTCGACCTCGACGAGGGTCTCCTGGATCTCCTGCCCGTACGCCCCGATGTTCTGCACGGGAGACGCACCGACGGTGCCCGGGATGCCGCTCATGGCCTCGAGACCGGCGTATCCGTGCTCGACCGCGTAGGCGACGAGGTCGTCCCAGCCGTGCCCCGCCTGTACTCGCAGCCTGATGCGCCCCGCGTGCGGCGAGGGCAGTTCTTCGATGCCGCGCGTGAGGACGCGGATGACGGTCCCCTCGAAGGAGTCGTCGCCGATGAACAGGTTGGACCCTCCGCCGAGGACGAACCACTCCTCTCCCCGTGACCAGACGTCGGTGAGCGCATCGATGAGCTCCGCCGTGGTCGATGCCTCGAGCATGCGATCGGGGGCGCCGCCCGTGCGAAGGGTCGTGAGAGTCGCGAGCCTCAGCGGCTCCACCTCGTGCACAGCGCCGCCCATCAGGAGGCGACGCGCAGCTGCGCCTTGACGAGGACCGTCGTCTCGCCGAACGTGACCTTGAGGTCGATCCGTGTCGACTCGTCGTCGACCGCGCCCACCGTCGCGACGACGTGCAGGTCGGCTCCCTCGGTCGGGTGCACGACCACCGGCTTGGTGAAACGGACGCCGTAGTCGACGATGCGCGTGCCCGGGTCGAGCGCGGCCACGACCACCGACGATGCGATCCCCATCGTGAGCATGCCGTGCGCGAGCACGCCCGGCAGACCCACCTCGGCGGCGATGTCGTCCCGGTAGTGGATCGGGTTGAAGTCGCCGGACGCTCCTGCGTAGCGCACCAGCGATTCGCGCGTGAGGTGGACGGTGCGCTCTGCGACGACGTCTCCGACAGCGGACGGCATCACTCTGCCCCTTCTTCTGCGCCGACCAGCAGAACGCTGGTGGCGGTGACGACGTGCTCGCCGGCGGCATCCGTGATCTCGGCCGCGCTCGTGATCATGGCGTTGCCTCCCATCATGCGGATGCCGGTCACGCTCAGCCGACCCGTGAGCTCGTCGCCCGCGACGATCGGGCGCGAGTACGCGAACTTCTGCTCGGCGTGGATCGTCCGCGCCAGGACGATCCCGGAGTCGGGCTCGGCGAGGAGCTGCTGCAGGGTGTGGTCCTGGATGACCATCGCGAACGTCGGGGGCGCGACCACGTCGGCGAAACCGGCTGCGCGAGCCGCCTCGACGTCGGTGTGCTGCGGTGCATCGGCGAAGACGGCGCGCGCGAACTCGCGCACCTTCTCACGGCCGACGAGGTAGGGGGACGTCGGCGGGAACTCCCGGCCGACCAGATCTTGGTTGACTGCCACCCCTCGATCCTACTTTCTCGGTCGCGGGACACGGTGCCCCACGGCCGGGACTAAGGGCGTTCAGTCCTTCTTCTTCCGGCCCTTGATCGCCTTCATCGCCATCTGCACCGCGATGACCACGAGGTATGCCGCGAACAGCATGTTGCCCACGAGAGGGTCGATCAGAGTGGCCAGCCAGGCTCCGAGAGCCGTGGTCGTGCACGCGGAGACACCGACGATCGCCGCGGCGACGAGGTCGACGTTGTGGTTGCGAAGGTTGCCGATCGTGCCCGAGATCGCGGTCGGGATCATCATGAGCAGCGACGTGCCCTTGGCCACGAGATCGCTCGTGCCGAACGCGAGCATCAGTACGGGCACCACGATCACGCCCCCGCCGACGCCGATCAGGCCCGCGAGGATGCCGGTGCCGACGCCGACCGCGAGCAGGCCGAGCCCGTTGAGCAGCTGCAGCTCGAATTCGGCGTCGCGCGACGGGACGACCAGGAACAGGCTCACGATCACGATCACCAGGAAGCCGACGAAGAACCAGCGCAGCACCGTCTGCGAGATCTTCGGCAGCAGCCGCGTGCCGATCTGCGCGCCCACCACAGCGCCCGCCGCCAGGATGAGAGCGGGAATCCACGCCACCGATCCGTTGATCGCATAGGAGATCACACCCACGGTCGCCGTCGGGACGATCGCCGCGAGCGACGTGCCGGCACCGAGGCGCTGATTGAAATGCAGGAACAGCACGAGCAGCGGAACGATCACCGTGCCGCCGCCGACGCCGAAGAGGCCGGAGAGGAGGCCTGCGATCAGGCCGATCCCGATGAATGCCGTATAGGCGCGAGGCCCTCTGCTCAGGGTCTCTGCATCAGTCACCGGATCAGCCTACTCGCAGGCTCCCGCTCTCCGTGCCGGGTCAGACTTCGGAGTCGGCCTTGATCGGCACCGAGATCGACTCGGTCAATGCCTGCTCATATCGACGCTGTCGACGCCGCAGCCACAGGCCGCCCACGATCAGCAGCGCCAGCACGGCGTAGGCGATCGCCGCGAACGGCTGCGCCACGAGGGTCGTCAGGTCTCCCTGGCTGAGCTGGAGGGCGCGCCTGAGCTGCGCCTCGCCCATCGGTCCCAGGATCATGCCGACCACGAGCGGAGCGACGGGGAACCCGTATCGACGCATGAAGAAGCCGAGCACGCCGATGATCGTCAGGATGAGGATGTCGACCACGGAGTAGTTCAGCGCATAGGCGCCGAAGGCCGCGAACACGAGGATCCCCGCGTAGAGGTACGGGCGTGGGATCTGCAGGAGCTTCACCCACATGCCTACGAGCGGCAGGTTCAGCACGAGCAGGATCACGTTGCCGATGTAGAGACTCGCCACCAGCGCCCACACGAGGTTCGACTGGCTCGTGAACAGCATCGGACCCGGTTGCAGCCCGTACGACTGGAAGGCCGTGAGGATGATCGCGGCGGTGGCCGTGGTCGGCAGCCCGAGTGTCAGCAGCGGAACGAGCACTCCGGCGGCAGCCGCGTTGTTCGCGGACTCGGGACCGGCGACCCCCTCGATCGCACCGCGTCCGAACTCGGACTTGTGCCGGGAGAGCTTGCGCTCGGTCGCGTACGACAGGAACGTCGCCACGTCCGCACCACCGGCGGGGATCGTGCCGATGGGGAACCCGATCGCGGTGCCGCGCAGCCACGGCTTCCACGAACGACGCCAGTCGTCTTTCGTCATCCAGCTGCGCCATCCGCGGGTCACCGGGATCACGTCGATCGCCCCATGCCGCAGCCGAGCCGCGATGTAGAGCGTCTCTCCGACGGCGAACAGCCCGACCGCGACCAGCACGATGTCGATGCCGTCAGCCAGCGGCAGCAGGCCGAGCGTGTATCGCTGCTGTCCCGAGAGCCGGTCGGTGCCGACGAGTCCGAGGAACAGCCCCACGCCCAGCGAGAGCAGCCCGCGCGGAACCGATGAGCCCATCAGCGCGCCGACCGTGATGAACGCCACGACGATGAGCGCGACATAGTCGGCCGGGCCGAGGTTGACCGCGAACTGCGCGAGTACGGGCGCGAGCAGGGTGAGGCCGACGGTCGCGAGCGTCCCGGCGACGAACGAGCCCAGGGCGGCCGTCGCGAGTGCTGCGGCACCGCGCCCCATCTTCGCCATCTTGTTGCCCTCGATCGCGGTCACGATCGAGGCGGACTCTCCCGGAGTGTTCAAGAGGATGCTCGTGGTGGATCCGCCGTACATCCCGCCGTAGTAGATCCCCGCGAAGGTGATCAGGGCCGCAGCGGGATCGAGCGTGTACGTGAGCGGCAGCAGCAGAGCCACCGTCATCGCCGGGCCGATCCCGGGAAGCACGCCCACTGCCGTGCCGATGAGCACGCCGACGAAGGCGAAGACGAGGTACTGCGGCTGCAGCGCAGTCGCGAAGCCCTCGAGGAGCAGAGACCAGCTGTCCATCAGAACATCCTCCCCAGCCAGCCCAGAGCAGGACCCCAGGGCAACGAGAGACCGAGCAGACCCCCGAAGACGATCTGCACCACGAGAGCGAGCACGATGCCGACGGCGACCGCGACCCACCACCGCTTCGCTCCGAGCGACCACGCGACGCCGCCGAAGAGGATGGCAGCCGCGGGCGCCCATCCGAGAGGGGCGATCAGCACGAGGTGCGCGACGAGGAACGCGGCGATCTTCACCAGAGTCACCCAGTCGGTGGGAAGGGACTGATCGACGTCCTCCCCGTCCTCGGGCACTCCTCGCTGCCCACGCAGGATGCCGACGAGCACGGCCACCGCTGCACCCAGGAGCAGGATCGCGACGAAGATCGGGAACACGGTCGGCCCGACCTGGGCGCCGACCGGGACGTGAATGGAGAAGACGCCGATCAGAGCGAAGACACCCAGAGCGACCATGAGCAGGGCGAAGACGAGCTCGCCCACCGGCAGAGGGCCGACGATGCGTGCGGACCGGCGTTCGCCGATCCGCACACCGTCGGGCCCGGAGGACCCCACCGTCATGTCAGCCGACCAGGCCGATGTTCTGCAGCGTCGCGGTGACCTCGCCGATGTTCCCGTCGAGGAACTCGTCGAACTCGGAGCCGGTGAGGAACGCATCCGCCCAGCCGCGCGTCTCGAGCTCGTCCGTCCACGCCTGCGACTCGTGAAGCTCGGTGACGATCCGCGTCAGCTCCTCTCGGTTCGCGTCGTCGATCTCACCCGGGGCGATCACACCACGCCAGTTGGTCAGGACGACGTCGTAGCCGGAATCCGTGATGGTCGGCACGTCGGGAAGCTGGTCGACGGACTCGTCCGATGACACGGCGAGAGCCTTCATGGTCCCCGCGTCGATGTGCTGCAGGAACTCCCCCACACCCGAGATGCCCGCGTCGACCTTTCCTCCCAGGATGAGCGAGGTCGCCTCGCCGCCACCCGAGTTCGGCGTGTAGTTGAGCTTCTCGGCGATCTCGGTGCCGTCGAGTCCCGCCTCTTCGAGCATGAGACCGGCGAGGATATGGTCGGCGCCGCCGGCGGACCCGCCGGTGATCGTCACCTCCTGACCTTTGTCGACCACGTCCTCGACGAGGTCTTCGAGCGTGTCGTACTCCGAATCGGCCGGCACGACGACGACCAGCGGCTCGTCTGTCAGACGGGCGATGGCGGTCATGTCCTCGATGCGCACGGCCGAGGCGTTGGTCTCGACCGCGCCGACCATCACCAGGCCCATCACCATGAGCGTCGCCGGGTTCTGCTCGTTCGCGAGCTGGGCGAGCCCGACGGTGCCGCCCGCGCCGCCGACGTTGGTGACCGGCGCCGAGCCCACGATCTCCTCCTCGGTGAGCAGTTGCGAGAGCGCGCGGCCGGTCTGGTCCCAGCCTCCGCCCGGGTCGGCAGGGACGACGATGTTCACGTCGCTGATCGTGACGGCCTCGTCAGCGGCGTCGTCGCCTGCGGGTTCGGTGCCCCCCGAGCACGAGGTCAGTGCGAGTGCGGTCGCTGCGGCCAGAGCCACCGCCGTGCCGATGCGTGACTTCTTCATGTGCGCTCCTCCTTGAGCGTTCGTGTTGCTGTTCGTCCACCCTGGGAGGGCGGATGCCGCCGCTCAAGCTTCGGAAACCATTGGTCGCGTTCCGAAACTATTGGTCGCGATCACCCATCGCCCCGCATGGCGACGCACACGCACACCGGGGAGAATGGTCGAGTGGCCTCGAAGATGACGCTCCGGGTGCAGCTGCTCGCTCTGCAGGCGCTGATCGTGTTCCTGGTGACCCTCGCGACCGGCATCGTCGCCGGCACGCTGCAGGAGCAGGCGCTCCGCGAGGCCTACAAGGATCGGATGCAGGCCGTCGCCCAGTCGATCGCTGCCCTGCCGCCCGTGCTCGAGGCGTTCGACGACATCGAACCCGCCACCGCGATCCAACCGATCGCCGAGGTGATCCGCGAAGCCTCCGACCTCGCGTATGTGGTCGTCGCGAATGCGGACGGCATCCGCTACTCCCATCCGAATCCGGATCGCATCGGCGAGAAGGTCTCGACCGACCCCTCAGTACCGCTGTCCGGCGCGATCTACGTCGGTACTCAGACCGGCACGCTGGGCACCTCGTGGCGCGTCAAGGTGCCGATCCGCGAGGACGACGGAACAGTCATCGGCACGGCATCCGTCGGCATCCTCGAGTCGGAGCTCAACGAGGAGTTCACCGCCAACCTCGCCTGGCTGATCTCGGCGATGCTCGCTGCGGCCGTGCTCGGCGTCTTCGGCTCGGCGTGGGTCACCTCGGTGATCAGACGGCGCATCTATCGGCTCGAACCCCATCAGATCGCCGCCCTCGTGAAGAACCAGGAGACCACCCTGCACCGGCTGAGCGAGGGAGTGATCACCGTCAACGGCGCCGGTCGGATCACACTCGCGAACGATGCCGCCGCGCGCCTGCTCGAGAAGGATGCCGGCGAACTCGACGACGCGGCTGCGGCCGACGTGCTCGACGACGAGTTGCTCGATGTCCTCCGAGACGGCGAGAACGAGGGTCGCCCGGTGATCGTCGGCTCGCATGTCCTGGTGGCACGCAGCACGGGCAGCCGTGTGGACGGCAGCGACGTGGAGGCCACCCTGCTGCTGCGTGATCACACCGAACTGCACGATGTCGTGCAGCGGGTGGAGGCGGCCGACGCGATCATCGCCTTCCGCCAGCGTTTCGGACTTCCCAAGGGGTTGAGCCCCGAGACCCTCGATCGGATCTCCGCAGCGCTCGCCGCACGCCCCGACGCCTCCGCCACCGAGATCGGCGACGATCTGACGATCTCGCGGGTCAGTGCCCGACGATATCTCGAGCACCTCGCGAGCACGGGGCGCGCGATCCGCACCCTCGACTACTCGACGAAGGGTCGGCCCGGCACACGGTACCGCGCGACATGACCGGACCGACCGGCGCATCGTCCGGCTGATCGACCGCGAGAAAGCCTGGGACCCGGTCCCTTCCTGTGCGACACTGGATCGCATCAGACAGCGTCGTCTCTGACCCGGATCGAAGGAGATCTCATGGTGCGCAGCTCTTATCCCGACGTCGACATCCCGGCGGTCTCGATCCACCAGTTCCTCTTCGGGGACGTCGAAGACGACCGTCTCGACGCGATCGCGATCATCGACGGCGTCAGCGGCGCCGCCACGACCTACCGTCAGCTGATCTCGCAGATCGACCTCTTCGCGGGCGCACTCGCGGCGCGCGGAGTGGGCGTCGGTACGAAGGTGGGAGTTCTCTGTCCCAACATCCCCGCCTTCGCGACGGTCTTCCACGGCATCCTGCGGGCAGGGGCGACGGCGACCACGATCAACTCCCTGTACACCGCCGAGGAGATCGCGAATCAGCTGACCGATGCCGAAGCGACGTGGCTGATCACCGTCTCGCCGCTGCTGTCGGGCGCCAAGGCCGCCGCGGCCGCTGTCGGGCTCGACGACGACCACCTGATCGTCCTCGACGGCGCCGACGGCCACCCCTCGCTGCCCGCGCTTCTCGGCGAGGGCCGCCCTGCTCCCGACGTGAGCTTCGACCCGGCGACGCACCTCGCCGTGCTCCCCTACTCCTCGGGCACGACCGGCCGGCCGAAAGGCGTGATGCTGACCCACCGCAACCTGATCGCGAACGTCAGCCAGTGCCGCTCCACGATCTCGCTCGGTGACGACGACCGGGTTCTCGCCGTCCTGCCGTTCTTCCACATCTACGGGATGACGGTGCTGCTGAACTTCGCGCTCCGCCAGCGCGCGGCTCTCGTCACCATGCCGAAGTTCGACCTCACGGAGTTCCTCCGGGTCGTACAGGAGCACCGTACGAGCTGGGTCTTCATCGCGCCGCCGATCGCCGTCGCGCTCGCGAAGCATCCGCTCATCGACCAGTACGACACGTCGGCGATCAAGGTCATCTTCTCCGGGGCCGCTCCACTCGACGGCGCTCTCGCGACCGCGGTGGCCGATCGGCTCGGCTGCATCGTCTGTCAGGGCTACGGGATGACCGAGACGAGCCCTGTCACACATGCGATACCGTACGACCGCCCCGACATCGACCGCTCATCGGTCGGGATGCTGCTGGCGAACACGGAGGCGCGGCTCGTCGCGGAGGACGGCTCCGAAGTCGCTGTTCCGGCCGAGGGCGCCAGCGAGCCGGGCGAGCTGCTGATCCGCGGTCCACAGGTGATGGCCGGTTATCTGAATCGACCGGATGCGACGGCCGAGATGCTCGACAGCGACGGCTGGCTCCACACCGGCGACGTCGCCACGGTGACGTACGACGGCATCTTCCGCATCGTCGACCGGCTCAAGGAACTCATCAAGTACAAGGGCTATCAGGTCGCGCCGGCCGTGCTCGAGGCTGTTCTGCTCGAGCATCCGGCCATTGCGGATGCGGCCGTGATCGGCGTGCCCGACGATGATGGCCAGGAGGTGCCCAAGGCGTTCGTGGTCGTTCAGCAGGGAGCGGACCTCGATGCGGATGCCGTGATGGCGCACGTCGCCGAACATGTCGCGCCCCACGAGAAGGTGAGGCAGGTGGAGTTCATCGGCGCCATCCCCAAATCGGCATCCGGCAAGATTCTCCGCAAGGATCTGCGCGCACGCTGAGTCCGGCATCGGATACACGAAGAAGCCCGCCGTCCCTGAAGGGGCGGCGGGCTTCTTCGAGTGAGCGAAGTGCTTACTCGGACTTCTTCTCGACAGCGTCCTCGGCGGCAGCCTCGGCTGCTTCGCCCTCGGCCTGCGACTCAGCGCCGGCCTCAGCGGTCTCGTCAGCCGCGGTCTCGTCGGCCGTGGTCTCTTCGACGGGAGCCTCCTCGGCGGGGGCCTCCTCGACGACCTCGGCCGGCTTGTCAGCCTTGGCAGCCTTCTTGGTCGACTTCGCCTTGGGGGTGACGGGCTCGAGAACGAGCTCGATCACTGCCATCGGCGCGTTGTCACCCTTGCGGTTGCCGACCTTCGTGATGCGGGTGTATCCACCCTCACGGTCCGCGACGAGCGGGGCGATCTCGGCGAAGAGCGTGTGCACGACGCTCTTGTCGCCGATGACCGAGAGAACGCGACGACGAGCGTGAAGGTCCCCGCGCTTGGCGAAGGTGATCAGGCGCTCGGCGAGCGGACGCAGGCGCTTGGCCTTGGTCTCGGTCGTCTTGATCGACTTGTGGGTGTACAGAGCCGCCGCGAGGTTGGCAAGCAGCAGGCGCTCGTGGGCGGGGCCGCCTCCGAGGCGGGGACCCTTGGTGGGCTTGGGCATATCTAGCTCCTGGTCAGGAAAGGTCGGGTCAGCTGGCCTCTGCCAGATGACAATCCGGGTGGGTCAGAAGGACTCGTCTTCGCTGCCGCCGTAGAAGTGGGCGCCGTCGAAACCGGGCACCGAATCCTTGAGCGACAGACCGAGCGAGATGAGCTTGTCGCGCACCTCGTCGACCGACTTCTGGCCGAAATTGCGAATGTTCATGAGCTGCGTCTCCGACAGGGCGACGAGCTCGGAAACAGTGTTGATGCCCTCACGCTTCAGGCAGTTGTACGAGCGCACGGAGAGATCGAGGTCCTCGATCGGCATCGACAGCTCGCTGGAGTTCACTGCCTCCACCGGCGCCGGGCCGATCTCGATGCCCTCAGCCTCGACGTTCAGCTCGCGGGCGAGACCGAACAGCTCGGTGAGCGTCTTCGCAGCCGAAGCGACGGCGTCGCGGGGGCTGATGGCGGACTTGGTCTCGACGTCGAGGACGAGCTTGTCGAAGTCGGTGCGCTCACCCGCACGGGTGGCGTCGACGCGGTAGCTGACCTTGAGCACCGGCGAGTAGATCGAGTCGATCGGGATCTGACCGGCCTCTGCGTACTCGTTGCGGTTCTGCGTCGCCGAGACGTAGCCGCGGCCACGCTCGATCGTGAGCTCGAGCTCGAACTTGGCGGTCTCGTTGAGCGTCGCGATGACGAGCTCGGGGTTCTGGACCTCGACACCGGCCGGAGCCGAGATGTCAGCGGCGGTCACTTCGCCCGAACCGGTCTTGCGCAGGTACGCGGTGATGGGCTCGTCGCGCTCCGACGAGACCACGAGCTGCTTGATGTTGAGGATGATCTCGGTGACATCCTCCTTCACGCCGGGGATGGTGCTGAACTCGTGCAGCACGCCGTCGATGCGAACGCTGGTGACCGCGGCGCCGGGGATCGACGACAGCAGGCTGCGACGAAGCGCGTTGCCGATCGTGTATCCGAAGCCGGGCTCCAGAGGCTCGATGATGAACCGGCTACGGTTCTCGACGATCTTTTCCTCGGTCAGTGTGGGACGCTGTGCAATAAGCACTCTGTGTTCCTTTCGATCACATGCCCGCTATATGACATGTGGTGGGGTGAGGTTTTGAGTTTTGGGAGTCGATGCCCGCGGTGGCGGGCGTCGAGCCGCTCGGCCCCGAAGGACCGAGCGGCTCAACAAGCCGGATCAGACGCGGCGGCGCTTCGGCGGGCGGCAGCCGTTGTGCGCCTGCGGCGTGACGTCCTGGATCGAGCCGACCTCGAGGCCGGCGGCCGTCAGCGAGCGGATCGCGGTCTCGCGACCGGAGCCCGGTCCCTTGACGAAGACGTCGACCTTCTTGACGCCGTGCTCCTGCGCCTGGCGGGCGGCCGACTCGGCAGCCATTCCAGCGGCGTAGGGCGTCGACTTGCGCGAGCCCTTGAAGCCCACTCCACCCGACGATGCCCAGCTGATGACAGCGCCGGACGGGTCGGTGATCGAGACGATCGTGTTGTTGAACGTCGACTTGATGTGGGCCTGGCCCAGCGCGATGTTCTTCTTTTCCTTGCGGCGCGGCTTGCGCGCGGCGGCCTTGGGTGCAGCCATGAAAGTGTTCTCCTAGTCCCTGGGGCCGCGCTTAGCGGGCCTTCTTCTTGCCTGCGACGGTGCGCTTCGGGCCCTTGCGGGTACGGGCGTTGGTCTTGGTGCGCTGACCACGGACCGGGAGGCCACGACGGTGGCGGATGCCCTCGTAGGAGCCGATCTCGACCTTGCGGCGGATGTCTGCGGCGACCTCGCGGCGCAGGTCACCCTCCACCTTGTAGTTGCCTTCGATGTAGTCGCGGAGGGCGATCAGCTGGTCATCGCTGAGGTCCTTCACGCGGATGCTCTCGTCGATCTCCGTAGCCTTGAGGATCTCGACCGAGCGGGTACGGCCGACGCCGTAGATGTAGGTAAGGGCGATCACCACGCGCTTATCGCGCGGGATGTCAACGCCGGCAAGACGTGCCATGCGGTTCTCCTGAGTGTTGTGGAGGTGTGGAGCAGGATCGGTGCTCGGGCCTCCGCCCCGAGGTGTCGCCCACTCGCGTGGGTTCTGATCCTGCCGTTGTGTGTATTGAGTTGTGAGTCTGATCCGAAGAGTCCGCCGGCGGGCCGGCGGGCACTCAGCCCTGGCGCTGCTTGTGGCGCGGGTTGCTCTTGCAGATCACCATGACGCGGCCGTGGCGGCGGATCACCTTGCAGTGATCGCAGATGGGCTTGACGCTGGGGTTGACCTTCATGATGTTTCCTGTTCGCTGTCTTCGTACCGCCCCGAGTCGGGGCAGGCCGTTACTTCTCGACCGATCAGCGGTAGCGGTAGACGATACGGCCGCGGGTGAGGTCGTAGGGGCTGAGCTCCACGACCACGCGGTCCTCGGGGATGATGCGGATGTAGTTCTGCCGCATCTTGCCGGAGATCGTTGCCAGGACCTTGTGTCCGTTGGAAAGCTCAACGCGGAACATCGCGTTGGGCAGAGCCTCGGAGATCACGCCCTCAATCTCGATGACACCGTCTTTCTTAGCCATAGCCTCGCTGACGCTTCTGCAGATCGGTCGATCTGCGGTGGGTGGTTGGATTGCGATGCCTCTGCCGATTCAGACACGCCGAATCAAGGCGCAAGGCACCAAGGATCTATGTTATCCGACAACGAGAGTTCCGGCAACCTGAGCAGGATGCCGGAACTCTCGTTACGCGGATAAGGGGGTTCAGCCGAGGATCTTGGCGAACTCCGCCTCGATCTCGCTGTTCTCGATGCGGTTCCCGTTGACCTCGACGGTCGGGGTTCCGGTGATCTCGTGCGCCTTCGTCTGCGAGTCGGCGAACCTGTTGTAGGTGCCGTCCGCGATGCAGTCTGCCGCGGCGCCAGCCCCGGCCTGCTCGGCGAGTGCGCTCAGCTCGTCGACGCTGAGACCGGCCGAGTTCTCCTCCGGCTGGTTCGCGAAGAGCAGGTTGAAGTAGTCGAGGGTCGAGTCCGGAGCCTCGGCGGCGACGCAGTACATCGAGCCGGCCGACAAGGACGAGTACTCCCCCGTCGTCGAGTAGCGGTTGAGGATCGACACAGGGTGGATGTTCAGGGTGATCTTGTCGTCAGCGGCTGCTGCCTGCAGCTGCTCACCGTAGACGTCCTCGAACTGCCCGCAGACGGGGCACATGAAGTCGACGTAGGTGTCGATCTCGTCCTCGCCGTTCCCGAACGAGATGGCCCCGGTCTCCTCGTTCACGATCGAGCTCTGAGGGGCGGTGCCCGGGGAGGTCGCCTGGTTGTTCAGGCTGACGACGACGAACGCGAGAACGGCCAGCACGACCACCACTGCCGCCGAGACGCCGATCACGAACCAGTTGGTGTTGCTCTTCGCGGCTGCCATTGCTTTCCGTTTCTGTCGAGGCCCGCCCGTCGCGGGCCCGGCGTGAAGTCTGCGGGTGCATGCGCACCCATCTACCCATTGTGCCCGGAGAAACCTATGCGCACGTTGTGATCGCGCGCAGGATCACGGATCGTGCTGTGTCGATCAGCGCCGGCGTCAGGCGATGGGCGTCGGTGTCACGCCGAAGGGCGCGAGGCCTGCCGCTCCCCCGTCGGGCGCGGTGAGCACCCAGATGCCGTCCGCGTGCACGGCGACGCTGTGCTCCCAGTGCGAGCCGTCGGTGCCGTCGACCGTCGAGACGGTCCAGTCGTCATCCTCGACGAACGTCTCGTCGCTGCCGGCCGTGACCATCGGCTCTATCGCGAGCACGAGTCCAGGCTTGATCTCCGCCCCGGGATCGGGCGTGCGGTAGTTGAAGACGCTGGGTGCCTCGTGCATCTTGCGTCCGATGCCGTGACCGACATACTCACGCAGGATGCCGTAGGTCTCGCCCGAGACGGCTGACGGCCCCTGTGCCTCGATGTAGCCCTGGATCGCGGCGCCGATGTCACCGAGGTGCGAAGCCGACGCCATGGCGGCGATCCCCGCCCACATCGAACCCTCCGTGACTCGCGAGAGCTCCTCGCGTCGGGCGACGAGATCGGGACGACCCTCGTCCGGCACGACGACGGTGATCGCACTGTCGCCGTTCCAGCCCTGGTACTGCGCTCCGCAGTCGACCGAGACGATGTCGCCTGCCTGCAGCACACGATCGCCGGGGATGCCGTGGACGACCTCCTCGTTGACCGAGATGCAGGTGGTGTGCCTATATCCGCGAACGAGCTGGAAGTTCGACTCCGCACCGCGAGCAAGGATCACCCTGTTCGCCTCCGCGTCGAGCTCGAGCGTCGTGACGCCGGGCCGGATCAACGGGCGGACGGCGTCGAGCGCAGCGGCCGTGATGAGGCCGGGCTCCACCATCGCGCGCAGCTGAGCCGCGCTCTTGTAGATCGACTTGCGGAACATCGTGCGCAGATCAGGCCGCGAGGCGCAGGCCGCGTGCGGTCAGCGCCGCGAACACGCGTTCGGTGATCTCGTCGAGCGAGCCCACGCCGTCGATGCGGTCGACGATCCCTCGGGGGCCGTAGACCTCGAGGATCGGTGCCGTCTCGTGCTCGTAGATGTCGAGACGGTGTGCGATCGCCTCGTCCGTGTCATCCGAACGCCCCTGCTCCGCCGCACGGAGCTTGAGGCGCTCGATGCTCTCTTCACGCGGGACATCGAGCAGGATGACCGCGTCGAGCGACTCGCCACGGGCGGCGAGGAACGCGTCGAGGTGCTCGACCTGGGCGGCGTTGCGTGGGTATCCGTCGAGCAGGAAACCCTGCGCGGCGTCGTCCTGCGACAGGCGGTCGCGAACGATCTCGCTGGTCAGCTCGTCGGGAACGAGGTCGCCCTTGTCGAGGATCGCCGTGACCTGCTGGCCGAGGGGCGTGCCTTCCTTGATGTTCGCACGGAAGATGTCGCCCGTCGAGACGACGGGGATGCCGTAGGACTCTGCGATGCGGACGCCCTGCGTGCCCTTGCCAGACCCCTGGGGGCCGACGATGAGGAGACGAGCTGATCGAGTCATCGGAGGAGCCCTTCGTAGTGTCGCTGCTGCAGCTGTGCGTCGATCTGCTTGACCGTCTCGAGACCGACACCCACGATGATGAGGATCGAGGCGCCGCCGAACGGGAAGTTCTGGTTGGCGCCGACGGTCGCGAGAGCGATCAGCGGGATCAGAGCGATCAGGCCGAGATAGATCGACCCGGGCAGCGTGATGCGCGTGAGCACGTAGTCGAGGTACTCGGCAGTCGGACGACCGGCACGGATACCGGGGATGAACCCGCCGTACTTCTTCATGTTGTCGGCCACCTCGACCGGGTTGAAGGTGATCGCGACATAGAAGTACGTGAAGCCGATGATCAGCAGGAAGTACACGGCCATGTAGATCGGGCTGTTGCCGGTCGTGAAGTTCGCGCTGATCCAGGTGACCCACGCTGCCGGCTCGGAGCCGTCCTGCGGGGTGTTGAACTGGGCGATGAGCGCCGGGATGTACAGCAGCGACGAAGCGAAGATCACAGGGATCACGCCGGCCATGTTGACCTTGATCGGAATGTACGTATTGGTGCCGCCGTAGGTGCGGCGACCGACCATGCGCTTGGCGTACTGCACCGGGATACGGCGCTGGGACTGCTCGACGAAGACGACGAGACCCATGACGATGATTCCCACCAGGAGCACGAGGAGGAAGACCTCGAAACCCTTGCTCTCCCAGATGAGCCACATGGCTCCGGGGAAGGTCGCGGCGATCGAGGTGAAGATCAGCAGCGACATGCCGTTGCCGATACCGCGCTCGGTGACGAGCTCGGCGAACCACATGATGAGGCCGGTGCCCGCGGTCATCGCCATGATGATGAGCAGCTGCGCCCACCACACGTCGTTGGTGAGGAGGTTCTGGCACGCGGCGATGTCCGTGGTGCCGAAGAGCTGACCGCTGCGGGCGACCGTGACGAGCGTGGTCGACTGCAGCAGTGCGAGCGCGATGGTGAGGTAGCGCGTGTACTGCGTCAGACGGGCCTGGCCGGCCTGGCCCTCTTTGTGCAGCGCCTCGAAGTGAGGGATGACCACGCGGAGGAGCTGGGTGATGATCGTCGCCGTGATGTACGGCATCACGCCGAGGGCGAAGATCGAGAGCTGGAGGAGCGCGCCACCTGAGAAGAGGTTGACGAGTCCGAGGAGTCCCTCCGTCCCGGAGTTCAGCGCGAGGCACTCCTCGACGTTCGGGAAGTTCACGAACGGAGCAGGCACATTCGAGCCAAGCCGGTAGATGGCGACGATGGCGAGGGTGAAACCGATCTTCCGACGCAGGTCGGGCGTGCGGAAGATCCGCGCGATGGCGCTAAACAAGGACGTCCTCCTGAAAGGTTGCCGATCCCAGAAGGACGGCTGAAAGAACAGGCTAACCCATAAGAGGGGCCGGAGAATCTCCGACCCCTCTCATGAAGTGGTTACTTGACGGATCCGCCAGCCGCCACGATCTTCTGCTCGGCGGAACCCGAGACCTTGTCGACCGCGACGGTGAGCTTCACGGCGATGTCGCCGTTTCCGAGAACCTTGACCTTCTCGTTCTTGCGAACGGCACCCTTGGCGACCAGGTCGCTGATGGTGACGTCGCCACCCTGGGGGTACAGCTCCGCGAGCTTCTCCAGGTTCACGACCTGGTACTCGACGCGGAAC